>JAZOAV010000104.1:0-7361 GCA_045595645.1 Faecousia sp. | reverse complement strand
TGATAAAATGGCTTGAAAGCCATTTTATTGCAGGATGAATATCCTGCACCGCCTATGGCGGCAAGAACAGTATTGTACGGCATTTCTTGGCGGCTATGAAGTCGGATCGTAGCCATGTCGTTCTGTGGGCCAAGGAGTTGCTGCTTGCTGTTGTCTTCCTAAGACCGCTTGGCCTCCGACTTTGATAAAATGGCTTGAAAGCCATTTTATTGCAGGATGAATATCCTGCACCGCCTATGGCGGCAAGAACAGTATTGTACGGCATTTCTTGGCGGCTATGCCGCCAGGCCGCTTATAAGCGGCCTGATAAAACGGTTTAACCGTTTTATCAGAAATTAGTATAAGAAGAAGGAAATCTCCAACGGAGGGAACACAACATGAAACGACGAAAGTCGTCGAGACTCACCAAATATATCCTGCTGGCCGTGGTCGTGTACGCCGTCGTCACCATCGTGGCACTGCAAAATGACCTTCTGGACAGCCGACGGGAACACGCCGCGCTGACCGCCGAAGTAGAGCGTATTGCACAGGAAAACGAAGAATGGGCGGCACGAATTGCCGCATTGGGCACCGATGAAGAAGTGATGCGTTTGGCGCGGGAACGGCTTCATTGGGTGGCAAGCGGAGAAATTGTCTACCAAGACAGCGCGAAATAAACGGAGGGACATAAGGGCAAATATGGAGCTTACAGTCGGTACATTGCTGGAAGGGAAAGTAAAAAGCATTACAAAATTCGGCGCATTTATTTCGCTGCCGGAAAATCGCACCGGTATGGTGCATATCTCGGAGGTCGCAGGCAGCTATGTCAACGACATTCGGGAGCATTTGAGCGAAGGTCAGGAGGTTCGTGTCAGGGTACTGAGCATCGCAGAGGACGGAAAAATTGCCTTGTCCATCAAGCGAGCAGCGGAGTCTGTGCGTCCGTCCAGACCCCGTACAGAGCCGAGACCCCAGCAGCCCAAAGAGCCGCAGACCTTTGAGGAAAAGCTAAAGCAGTTTATGTCCGACTCGGACAGCAAAATTTCCGGCTGCGGTCTGTATGAGCGCAGAACCAAGTCCCGCAAAAGATAAGCCTGTGTGCCCGTAAGCGGGGAAGCATCCCCGCTGATTGGGCTGGGTTTTTTAGTTTTTTAACACAGTAAGACACGCAACGCGTGTCTTTTTTAATAGGAGTACACTATGAAGCATGTTGTCATTACCGGCGGAAGTCGAGGGATTGGTGCGGCAACGGTGGCTTATTTCGCCGCCCGCGGAGATGCCGTTACCTTTTTATATGAGAAAAACCACACGGCTGCCCAAGCGGTTGCCCAAGCCACGGGAGCCCAAGCTGTGTGCTGTGATGTGGCAGACGGCGAGTCGGTCAAGGAGATCTTTGCATCCCTACCCGATGTGGATATTTTGGTGAACAATGCGGGAATCTGTCATACAGGACTGATTTCTCAAATTTCACAAGAAAGCTGGGATCGCCTCTTTGCCGTTAATGTGGGTGGCATTTACCACTGCGTTAACGGATCCCTGCCCTTTTTCCTGCACAAGCAGGCAGGCTGCATCATCAATGTTGCCTCCATGTGGGGACAGGTGGGAGCCTCCTGCGAGGCGGCCTACTCTGCCACCAAGGGTGCAGTCATTGCTTTAACCAAGGCACTGGCACAGGAATTGGCACCTTCAGGCATTCGGGTCAACTGCGTATCCCCCGGTGTCATTCTAACGGATATGGTGCAAAATGTTTCACCGGAGATCATGGCCCAATTAGCCGAGGAAACGCCCCTCGGAATCCACGGAACACCTGAAGATGTGGCGCAAGCCATTGGCTATTTGGCAAATGCCGCCTTTGTCACAGGGCAAAATCTGCCCATCAACGGGGGCTTTGTGCTGTAAATACCCCTTGACCACAAGATATGGACTTCCTCCAAATTTCGACAGTGAAAATTCTCTTTTTTCGGAAGGGGCAAAAGCTTGCTCCCTTGGCAGACTTATGATATAATTATTCTATCTACGAAAAAAGGGAGGGACGGCAATGGAGAGCGTCACTCTGACAAAAGAAGAACTGCGTAAGCTGCTGTCCTGCGGCTGTCCGGATGCTGTGTCCCTCTATCTCTACCGCAAGTCGGGGGCACCTTTAGAATTGGCCATGGAGTTTCTTCACTTCACCGGTGCCCGCATGACCACAGCGGGCGACAGCCTGCGTCAACTTGGTCTGTGGGAAAGTGAGGTCAAACCCCAGTTGGAGCCGGAACGCCCCATCTACACGGAGGAGGATGTACATAAAGCCCTGCAAGGTGGGCAATTCCCCCTGCTTGTAGGCGAAGCGCAACGCCGCTTGGGTCGCACGCTTTCCACGGAGGAGCTGAAAATCCTCCTGTCCTTCCTGGACTATCTGCGAATGCCCACTGATGTGGTGGGACTGCTTCTGTCCTTCTGCGTGGAACGCTGCCGCCGCCGAGGCGTGCGCGCCCCCTCCATGCGAAGCATTGAACGGGAAGCCTACCGCTGGGCAGACGAGCAAGTGGATACTTTGGAGGCTGCCTGCTACCATGTGCAGACCCAACTGCAAATTCACACCCGTATTCAGCGTTTGCGCAGCCTGATGCAAATTGACGGGCGGCGGCTGACCAACGGCGAGGAGCAATATCTGTCGAACTGGATTGCCATGGGCTTTACCGACGAAGTGATCAAGCTGGCATACGAAAAGACCTGCCTAAACACAGGCAGCCTGAAATGGGCTTATATGAATTCCATTTTGAAATCGTGGAATGATAAAAATCTCCGCACGCCGCAGGACATTGCGGCAGGCGATTCTGCGCCCCAGCGTCGGGGCAACGATATGTATCAACGGCACAATGACACCCTGTCTCCCTTGGAGCGGCAGGCGGTGGCCCGTGCCTTGGAGGAGGGCTGAGCATGGCCTACAGTGAACAGGTTTTGCGGCGGGCTCGTCTGCGTTTGGAGCAAGCGAAGGCCGAGCGGGAACGGGAGAACGAGCAGCGACGGTCGGATGCCTACCGCCGCTTTCCTCGCTTGGAGGAAATTGACCGAGAGCTGCGGCGAACCATGGCCAAGCTCATGCAAACCGCTCTGCGCAACGGCGAAAATCCCCAAGAAGCCATCGAAGCCATACGGGATGAAAATTTAGCACTGCAACAGGAGCGGGCATGGATTTTGGATGTAGAGGATCTGGATTACGAAATGCCTCTGTGCAGTCAGTGCGGCGGCAGCGGCTATGCCGGCTCTGTTATGTGCGAATGTCTGCGGGAGCTATGCCGTCAGGAACAGAAGCGAGAGCTGACCAGCCTGCTGGGAAATGGACGGGAGAGCTTTGACAGCTTCCGATTGGACTACTATCCCGACATGGTAGATGTAAACCTGGGGGTCAGCCCCCGGCGGCTGATGCAGTCCAATTTTAATATTTGCCGCAAATATGCCCACGAATTTGACAAGAACGCAGGAAATCTGCTATTTTCCGGTGCCACAGGCTTGGGCAAAACCTTTTTATCTGCCTGCATCGCCCGCACCGTGTCCGACCGTGGGCACAGTGTCGTCTATGAAAGTGCCATTCGCATGTTCCAGGACTTTGAAAAAGAAAAGTTCGGAAATTCTCAGGACGGGCAGGAAAGCCGCAAGTATTTGGATTGCGATTTGCTGATTATCGATGATTTGGGAACGGAAATGACCACACAATTTACTGTTTCCGCCCTGTACTATGTTGTTAATTCCCGTTTGATGGATAATAGGGCGACCATCATTTCCACCAATCTCATGCCCGAAGCCTTGGAAAAACGCTATTCTCCCCAAATCGCATCCCGTGTGGTGGGGAGCTATCGTTTGATTAAATTTGTCGGCGAGGATATCCGCCGGCGGTAGGAGGACAGGATGAAGGTTTTGCTTTTTAACGGCAGTCCCCGTGCAGAGGGCTGCACCTACACCGCCCTTTGTGAAATCGCCAATACCCTGCACAAGCACAGCATTGAAACCGAGTTGGTACAAGTCGGCACCAAGCCTGTAGCCGGCTGCATCGCCTGCGGCAAGTGCAAGAGCGGCGCGCCCTGCATTTTTGATGACGGCGTGAATGATTTGGTCGCTCGTTTGGACGAATTTGACGGCATGATCGTGGGCGCGCCCATCTATTATGCAGGCCCCAGCGGTCAATCCACCGCCTTTTTAGACAGATTGTTCTACTGCGGTGCGAGAAAGCTCACAGGCAAGCCTGCCGCCGCCATCGTATCCTGTCGTCGTGGCGGAGCCAGTGCCGGTTTCGACCGTCTGAACAAATATTTCAGCATCAATTCCATGCCCATCGTCACCTCCCAATACTGGAATCAGGTACACGGCAACAGCCCCGAGGAGGTTTTGCAGGACGAGGAAGGCATGCAGACCATGCGCACCTTGGGCGAAAACATGGCCTGGCTGCTCAAGTGCATTGAGGCAGGTCGGCAGGCAGGTGTTCCCGCCCCTGCAAAGGAAGCGCGGCTGCACACAAATTTCATCCGCTGATTCGGAGGTACCAATGAAAATTCACGCATCGGGAGAGAATTATTTGGAAACCATTCTGCTTTTGCAGCGGCGCAACGGAAGGGTTCGCTCGGTGGATATTGCCAACGAGCTGGATTTTTCCAAGCCCAGCGTTTCCATTGCCATGAAGCATCTGCGGGAGCAGGAGCTGATTCAGGTGGACGACAGCGGTAATATTACTCTGTTGCCCAAGGGACAGGAGATTGCCGAGCGCATTTATGAGCGCCACGAGCTGTTGAGTCTTTGGCTGAGCAACCTGGGTGTGCCGGCGGACATCGCCGCCGAGGACGCCTGTAAAATCGAGCATGTCATCAGCGCAGAAAGCTTCGAGGCCATCAAAAACCATGCCGCAAAATACAGGCAAAAATAGTATCTACTGTGTAAAAACGCTGTAACCCTTTGGGGCTACAGCGTTTTTTCATATGTGATTATTCGGTGATAATACGGCAAGCGCTCCAATAGTGGTTCTTATAATAGCCACTCCACAGGCTGTCGATGACGACACCGCGGGTGGGGTTGGAGGCGTGGATAAATTCGCCGTCGCCTAAGTACAGGCCCACATGTGTGATGCAATAACCGTTGCTGCTGAAGAATACCAGATCGCCGGGCATCAGCTCGTTATAATTCACAGGTGTGCCGTCGCGGTACTGCTCCTGGGCACCACGGGAGAAGGAGTAGCCGAAGTGCTTGTAAACATACAGCACGAAGCCGGAGCAGTCGAAATAGTTGGGGCCGTTGCCGCCGTAGACATAGGGATATCCCAAGAAGCTCTTGGCAAAGGCGATCAGATCGTCGTAAATGGTGGGTTCCTCGTAGATTTCACCGTCGGGATGCTCCAGTCTCCAGTTGACGGTGAAGTTGTAGCAACGCAGGAACACGGTGAGAGCCTCTTGGATGGTGGTGTTGTCCTGAGGATTCAGGTTCTTCCCGTCACCCATGACAGCACCGATATAAATCAGCAGACGGGTCGGAGCCTGCGCCCAGTCAGCAACCAGCTTGCCGTCACCGTACTTAGCAAGGGAGACCTCACGGCTGTCGGTTCGGGGATAGCCGATGGCCTTCATAAAGTTGCCCATAATTTTGAAGAACTGCTCCCGTGTCAGATTGTCCTTGGGGGCAAAGGTTCCGTCTCCATGGCCGTTGACGATACCCAACTCGTATGCGGCATTCACAGCAGCAGAATCCGTATCGGTGAAATAACCGGAGCCTTCGGGCGTGCAGCTCTTACCTGTTGCGGCGGTGTAAGCCAGCACAGCGATTTCGCACATCTGCTCTCTGGTGATGGCATGGGTCATGTTGCAGTTATCCAAGCTGGAAGGAATCATGTGCTTTTCCTTCATGGTCATAACGGAGCTGATGGCCCAGTTTGCAATGCCGGAATAGCCCTGATTCTCGATGGCAACCTGCTTGTTTGCTTCCGTTTGGGCATTGAACCACTGGCACATATACTGGTAGGCACGGAAGAACATGGCGATGGCTTCCTCGCAGCTTGTATAGCTCAGAGGGGTCAGGAGATTGTCGTAGCCCTGTACCACGCCGATAGTGACCATAACACGAGCCGGCAGAAGTGCATAATCGCTAATCAAATGGGCATCGTTATAGGAATCCAAGGAGACCAGCTCCAAAGCGGAGGTATCGCAGTAGGCTGTGCCCATGAGATTGTGGGTGATTTTGAAGAAATCCTGACGGGTCAGAGGATCGTTGGGGCCAAACTTGCCGTCACCGTAGCCGCTGATGATCCCCTGCTCGTAGGCATAGGAAATGGCGGGGTCATCGGTGTCGTCAAAATGATCGGTGGAATCGGGGTAGGCATTGCCTCCCATGAGATGCTCAAACACCAGCACAGCCATTTTGCACATCTCGCCACGGGTGATTCTGCTCTGCATATCCTTCTTTTCCAGCTCATCGGGCAGGAATCCCAGCTCATACATGGACTTGACCGTATCCACAGCCCATTCGGAAGGATTGTAGTAAGCGGAAGCAAAGGGAACGCAGCCCAACAGTAAGGCTACACTCAGAAAAAATACCAAAAATCGTTTCATATTTTAACCCTCCATATTCAGCTCCAAGCCCACAGGACAGTGGTCGGAGCCATAGATCTCGTTGTAAATACTCGCGGCGGCAATGCGTTCCTTCCATCGGTCAGACACCAAAAAGTAGTCAATGCGCCATCCTGCGTTGTTCTTTCTCGCGTTGTAGCGATAGCTCCACCAAGAATAGGCCCCCGTCACATCGGGATAGAGATAGCGGAAGCTGTCGGTGAAGCCGGCGGCAAGCAGTTCGGTGAATTTGCCCCGCTCCTCGTCAGAGAAGCCAGCATTGCCACGGTTGGTCTTGGGATTTTTCAGATCGATCTCATTATGGGCCACATTCAGGTCGCCGCATACCACCACGGGCTTTTTTTCATCCAAACGGCACAAATAATTGCGGAAGGCATCCTCCCACGCCATGCGATGGTCAATGCGTTTCAGCCCATCCTGTGCATTGGGGGTGTAACAGGTAAGCAAATAAAAGTCCTCATATTCCAAACAAATCAAACGGCCCTCGTGATCCAGTTCCTCCACGCCTACACCGTAGGTCACGCTGAGAGGCTCCTGCTTGGCGAAAATCGCCGTACCGGAGTAGCCCTTTTTCTCCGCCGAATACCAAAATTGGTGATAACCGGGCAACTCCAAGGAAACCTGCTCCCGCTGCGCCTTCGTCTCCTGCAAGCAGAAGAAATCTGCGTTCAAGGCTTGAAAATAGTCCACAAACCCCTTCTCCAAACAGGCCCGAATCCCGTTCACATTCCAAGAAATCAGCTTCATGCCAAGTCGGATCGTAGCCATGTCGTTCTGTGAGCCAAGGAGTTG
>JAZOAV010000103.1:0-4776 GCA_045595645.1 Faecousia sp. | reverse complement strand
TCCGAATCTCCGAAATAACGGCCAATGGCCTCACTCATGGCATCGGAGGTCAGGGGGCCTGTAGCGATAATCACAGGGCCCTCGGGCACCTCCGTCACTTCCTCATGGACGATACGGATATTGGGATGCTGCTTAATCTTCTCCGTGACCATGCCGGAAAAGCCATAGCGGTCAACCGCCAGACAACCTCCCGCCTCCACACGCGTGGCTTCGGCACACTCCATAATCAGACTTCCGCAGCGGCGCAGTTCTTCCTTCAATAAGCCTACTGCATTCTCCAAACGATCTCCTCGCAGGGAATTGGAGCAAACCAGCTCAGCAAAATCGTCACAGTGGTGGGCGGGGGATTTTTTATGGGGCTTCATCTCATACAGAACCACGGAAAAGCCTCTTTGCGCCAACTGCCAGGCAGCCTCACTGCCGGCCAGCCCTGCCCCAATTACTTTTATTTCTGTCATGCATTCTTCGCCCCTTTTTTGGTTTTATTGGTAGCGGTCTTTTTTCTCGTGGTCTTTTTCTCCTCCACAGGCTCGGCAACGGCATTGTCTACCGTCTCCGTGGTAGCCTTGGGCATACGGCGTTTATAACCACGCTTATCCTCCGGCAAGAAATCCTTGCACTCCTCGTTGATGCAGAAGGGCTTCATGGCACCCTTGCCGGAACGCTTGAACATGGTCTGACCGCAGGTAGGACAATCCTGCTCCGTGGGCACATCCCATGTCATAAAGCCACAGTCCACGCCCCGCTCACAGGCATAAAACACATATCCCTTGCGGCTCTTGCGCTTCAAAATGGTGCTGCCGCACTTGGGGCAACGACCGGGCATCCGCTCCACAATGGGCTTGGTATTGGTGCAATCAGGGAAGCCGGGACAGGCTAAGAATCGACCAAACCGACCGATTTTAACTACCATTTGCTTGCCGCACAGCTCACAAATCTCATCGGAAACCTCATCAGGCACCTTGATGCGCTTGCCCTCCAAAGCAGCTTCCGCCTCCTGCATTTCCCTGTGGAAACCTGCATAGAAGTCCCTGAGAACCTGCTTCCAAGGGGTATTGCCCGCCTCAACCTCATCTAAGCGATGCTCCATATTCGCGGTAAATTCCACATCAATGACATCGTTGAAGCGTTCTATCATCAAATCCGTCACCACAATGCCCAAGGGCGTGGGTGACAGGCGTTTGTCTTTTTTCAGCACATAGTCTCTATCCTGAATGGTTGCCACAATGGAGGCATAGGTAGAGGGTCTGCCCACGCCTCGTTCCTCCATGGCCTTGACCAAGGTAGCCTCCGTATAACGGGCAGGGGGCGCAGTAAAATGCTGCTCCTTCTTGGTCTTTTCCGAACGCAGACGCTCCGATCCGTCCAATTCAGGAAGCGTGCCCATCTTTTCCTCTGCTTCGTCGTCCTTGCCTTCCTCATAAACCGCCGTAAAGCCGGAGAACTTCAACATTTGTTCTCCTGCACGGAAGATGTGTCCGGCACAGAGAGTGTCGATCTGCACGGCATCGTAGAGGGCTTCTGCCATCTGACAAGCCACAAAGCGGCTCCAAATCAGCTTATACAGGCGATACTGCTCCTTGGTCAAATCCCCCTTAATGCGCTCCGGATCCAAATGCACACTGCTGGGACGAATGGCTTCGTGAGCATCCTGCGCCCCTTCCTTTTTGCGGAAGTGACGGGGCTTACCCGCATAGTAGCGTTCACCGTAGTGTCCGATAATATAGTCCTTGGCTGCCGCCAGTGCTTCCTCGGACAATCTGAGAGAGTCCGTACGCATATAGGTAATCAAACCCACAGTTCCCTCACCGCTGATATCAATGCCCACATAGAGCTGCTGGGCAATGGCCATGGTGCGGCGAGGTGTCATATTCAGCTTACGAGAGGCCTCCTGCTGTAGCGTGGAGGTAATAAAGGGGGGCGTAGGACTGCGACGCTTTTCTGTGCGTTTGATGGAAGCAATGGTAAATTCCTTGCCCTCAATGTCCGCTAAAACAGCATTGACCTCTGCCTCGCTGTTCAGCTCCCGTTTCTTGCTCTCGCCAAAATAACGGGCGGTAAAGCTGCCTGGCTTATCCATGCAGCGCAGAAGCACATCCAGCGTCCAATACTCCTTGGGCACAAAGGCTTCAATTTCCCGCTCCCGCTCCACTACCAAACGAGTTGCAACAGACTGCACCCGCCCTGCGGACAGGCCGCGGCGAATCTTTTTCCACAGCAGAGGGCTGAGCTGATAACCAACAATTCTATCCAAAATCCGACGCGCCTGCTGTGCATCTACCAAATTGTAGTCGATTTCCCGCGGCTCGTGAATGCTCCGTGTCACAACCTGCTTGGTAATCTCGTGGAAAGTAACCCGCTTGCTCTTTTCATCGGGCAAATCCAAAAGCTCCTTCAAATGCCAGGAAATGGCCTCTCCCTCACGGTCAGGGTCCGTTGCCAAATAGACACATTCCGACTTCTTCGCCGCGCTTTTCAGTTCGGAGATAATGGACTCCTTGCCCTTCATGGGGATATACTCCGGCGCAAAATCCGCCTCAATATCCACACCCATGGTGCTCTTGGGCAAATCCCGCAGGTGACCCATACAGGCCTCCACACGGTACTCCGGCCCTAAATATTTTCCTATAGTCTTCGCCTTGGACGGCGACTCAACAATTACCAAATTCGTTCCTTTTGCCATGAAGGAACCTCCAAATCATAGTCTTTTATAATAGTTACCGCCGAGCTTGACGACCTTTCCCTTAATTTGTAACATGGTCAGGGTCGCCAGCACACGGGCAGGAGCCACAGCACTGCGCTCGATGATCACATCGGAATGCAGTGGCTCCGTCTCCATCGCAGCAAGCACGGTCTGTTCCTCCGCGCTCAGATTCTTTGTATCCATTTCCGCCTTTATCAGCGGCTTTTCAACTGTTTTTGGGCTCATGCCATCTAATTGCGTAATAGGAGAATAAACGGGCAGCGATGCGCCGAAGCGTGTTTGGTACAAGGTCTGAATACTCTTACGGGAGCGACCGTCAGACAGCTTTTCGGGGAAAAGATGGACATAATTCTCCAAAACCTCCCAGCCATCCAGCACCGCCGTAGCTCCCTCCTGCAAAAGGCGGTTACTACCCGCACCATGCTTTGCGCCGATATTGGCAGGAATGGTGTACACATCCCGTCCCTGCTCCAATGCCAAATTTGCCGTAATCAGCGCACCGCTTTTCTCCGGTGCTTCCACCACTAATACGCCAACAGACAAACCGCTGATGATGCGGTTCCGCACGGGGAAACGCCCGGGCAGAGCTTGCGTTCCCGGCGGATATTCGCTCATCACGCAGCCATGCTGCCGCACCGCCTGAAACAGACGGTCGTTCTCCTTAGGATATACTACATCCACGCCGCAGCCCAGCACGCAGACCACAGGCATGAGAGAATCCAACGCCCCGCTGAGTGCCATGGTGTCAATGCCTCGTGCACCGCCTGAGACCACAATACCGCCGCTGTTGGCAATGAGATTGGAAAACTGCTTGGATTGTAGCATTCCGTAGGCGCTGCAACGGCGCGTGCCCACAATGCCGATCACCGCCTCTTGGTCAAAGGCGGGAAAGGTTCCCTTGTAATACAATACCGCAGGCGGGTCGGCAATATTCCTCAGTCTTTCGGGGTAAGCACTGTCAGAATACACCATAAGCTGAATGCCCTTGTTATCGCAGTCCTGCAAAATTTTCTCAGCCTCAGAGGTGTCCTTGTCTAAAATTCCCTCAAGCCAACACTCCTCAAAGCCTTTTGTCTTCTTGCATTGCGCCTCCGTCAGCTCATAGATGCGCTCGGCTGTGCCGAACATCCGCAGCAAGCGAGCGCAGCCGAAGGTGCCGACACCCTTGCACCGAGTCAACCATATCCAATGCTTCAGCATAGGCTCTCCTCTTTTCTACCGCATTTGCCACATAACGATGGCCGCCGCAACTGCGGCATTCAGAGATTCACAGCGAGGCTCCATAGGAATGATGATCTGCCGTTGGGAGGCTTGCAGCAGTTCTGAACAAATCCCCTGCCCTTCACTGCCGATGACAGTGATATACTCCCGCAGGTCCAACATTCGCAGATCCTGCGCCCGTTCCGTCAGTGCCGTGGCTGCCAAAGGAATTTGCTTTTCTTCACACTGTCGCAGCAGCTCCTCCATAGAAATCTGCTTCGGCACGGTACGCAGCACAGCCCCCATGGAAGCCCGCAGGGTTTTCTCGGAAAAGGCATCGGCGCAGCCGTTGGTGAGCAGCACGGAAATGCCAAAGGCATCTGCCGTGCGTAAAATCGTTCCCAAGTTTCCCGGGTCCTGTATTCTGTCCAACAGAAGCATTCCCTTTTCTACCTGCACCCTTTGCGCAGAAGGCAACGCGCAGGTAAAAATGACTCCCTGGGGTGTTTTCATGGTGGACAGACTCTCCATCAGAGAGGCAGGGATCTCCACCACACGGATATGCGCAGGCAAGGCAGGGCAGGTGCATCCCTCGGTATACACAACGGTTTTCAACTGAGGGTACCAGCGCAACGCCTCGTCAAGCAGCTTCCAGCCGTCACAGACAAATTCTCCCGCCTCCTGACGATAGCTGCGAGAGCTTTGCAGCTTCCGAATGTGCTGTAACAGCGGATTTTTCGCTCCCGTGATGCGTTCTATCGCCACGCATACCCCTCCTTCTACTTGATTTCTTACTCATTGTAAGCGATTGCCCCATTTTTGTCAAGCCCCTGCCCGAATTTGCGCAAGAAAGGGGCGCTTTCCGAAACGCC
>JAZOAV010000102.1:0-9148 GCA_045595645.1 Faecousia sp. | reverse complement strand
TATCGTCAAAGGTCAGAAGGACATCAAAGTGAACCTCATCGATATCAAAGGAGGAGTTGCACTTACCTGTATGTCTCGAGTTCAGCTCCACAATTTCCACTGCGCCGCCTTCATCGTTCTTTAACAGCTTTGTAGCATCGTATACGGCTTGTACCGCAGCATTCATGCTGTCGGGGTTGTTGTTGGCGCAATAGGTATTCATTTCATCCACACTGGGATAATTGCAGTACAGACGATCCAGCGTAATGGAATTGGGGTACTTCTGTGCAATATCCAGGTAAGCATACACATGGTCGCTGTGAGCATGGCTGTGAATCCAAGCATCCACATGGGGGACTTCCTTACCCGTCAGATTGCGCAGGTAGGACAGCAGATACAGTGCTTCATTACCCCGTCTGCCGCCGTCGATCACGATGATCTTGCCCTCAGCAGTCTGCATAATGTAAGCCATATTCTGTGCATGCTCACCTGCATAGTCAGCGTTGGGGGTCATGGTGGGAAGCTGATGCAATGTCGCTACACCCGGCATCGCCTTTGCAAGACCGATCTCCAGCTCCTTTACCGCCGCCCGCAGCTCAAGGGCACGCGCTTGCAGGGTTCTTTGCAGCAGAGAATCGGAAAATACGATGCGGTTCTTTTGATACAGCTCCAGCGTCTGCGCCAAATATTCCACAAAGGCGGCATAGCTCTCGTCTGTGTAGCCTGTGTTGCCATTTTCCACATAGGGCAGCATTTCCTTCAACGCCTTGTACAGCTCCAAGGAGACCTCGGAAACCTGATAGAGATAGAATTCAATGATAAAATCACGGTCAGCATCGTTTCGGCGCATCTGCGCGCGGGTGGCTGTAGTGAAATTACGGCTGTTGTCACCATCAGAGCCAAGCCAATAGGTAAACTGGTTGACACCGCCGATGTGCATCTTATAGAGTGTGGCTGTACCGTCAGAATTAGCTTGGAAGAAGTAGGGGTAGCTGCCCGTACCGACCTGCAAGCCTTCCTTGTTGTCCTTGGGAGAAAGGTAACTGCCGCCACCAAAACGCAGCGTGTAGGCAGGATCCTTGGAGGGATCGGGCTTGGTGTAGATGCGATAACCGAGGCTGGTATCAGTAGAGGGATCCTTGCTGTTGGTTTTCCATTCAGACTCCGTGTAGGACTGATAGGTCGTGCCGTTTTTATTGTAATAGGTGATGGAGCCAGTCCATTTTTGCAGCTGCACCGTGTATTCCAGCGAGCTTTGCGTACGGACGGCCGCATCGGAAATGCCGATGGCAAGGGGTGCAAAGCCGGCTTGCGGCACATTGGTGGTACTGCCGGAGGCACGGTGAATCACACCGTTGGTGGTCACGGGCGCGTTGGGGTTGATGGCATAATAAGTACCGCCGGAATTGACCAGCATAAAATAGGTGCCGTTCAGAGAACCACGGTTGGAGGAAGTGACCTTCTTCTGCCTTGCAATGGGAATATACAGATTGCGAAGCTGCGCAGCTACATCGGCAGCAAGGGACAGTGTTTCGCCCTGCTCACCGTATCGAAGCTGCTTCACGGCAAGCTGCAATGCCTCAGCCTTGTCTTCCAAGGTTTTCTGCAAGCTCGCATCAGAAAATACCTGACAGTTGGCCCGGTAAAGGGCAATCGATTCCTGCAAGAGTGTCAGGAACGCATTATAGCTTTCTTCTGTGTAGCCCATGTTGCCGTTTTGCACATAAGGCAGCATTTCCTGCAAGGTCTTGTAAAGACCGATTGCCACAGGAGAAAGCTGGAACAGCTGCAACTCAATATGAAAGCCTTTGCCGGTATCATTTCTGCGCATCTGCGCACGGGTGGCCAAAGTGAAGCGATTGCTGTCTTTGGTGTCCATACCCAGCCAGTAGGTAAACTGATTTGTGCCATTGATGTGCATCTTATACGCCGTTAGGGTGCCGTTGGCATTGGCTTGGATAAAAAAGGGGTATTCTGTGCCGCTCTTTTTCAGGGCCTCGCCGTTTCCGTTGGGCACAAGGTAATTGCCGTCTGCAAAGCGCAGGGTGTAGCCTGCATCGGCGGCAGGAATGGGGACAGTGTACACACGGCAGCCATCGGTGGTAGTAGTCTTACTGTTGGTATTCCATTCCTGCAGAGTGTAGGAATAATAGGTGTTTTCCGCATCTTTGTAGTAATAAGTAATCGGCTCTCTCCAATACTCAAGAGTGACGGTATTTTGCAGGGTCGCCTGTCCTGTGACCTGGTTGTTGGATACACTCAGGGTAATGGGAGCAAAGGCGGACTGCGGGCGATTCACAGTGCTGTCCTTCGCGCGGTGCAGTACGCCCGTAGTGTTCACGGAGGCACTGTGATTCAGGGCATAGTAGCTGCTGCCCGACTTCACGGCAACAAAATAGGTGCCTGACAGCTCGTGGGAGTTGCCGTAGTTGACGGTTTTCAGCTGATTCACAGGAATCGGCAGAGATTGAATCTGCGCAGCCAGCTCAGCTGCAACTGCGGCAGAATCGGAACTTGTTTCCTCTGCCAAAACCCTTGCAGGCAGCAGACCGCAGAGAATGGTCAGAGTCAGTAATAGGGCGAGCGTTCTTTTTAGCATAAAATATGACCTCACTTTCCATATTCATTCATTATTTTATATAGTTATTGTAAATAATATCCATTTCATTGTCAAGAGGAATCCGTTTTACGAAGCAATATTCTTTCTCGTGTCTGTGAATTGATGTTGCATTTTTACTTTTTGTGTAGTATGATATATTCAGCGTAATGATGGAATGAAAATTTCCGCTCTCTTTTCTTTCCGTCTTCTGCTTCACTTCTTCATTTCGGAGTAACATATGATAAGAAAAACGTTGATGGATCGATTGACCAACGCATTTTTATGTATATTTCTGTTCCTGTTCTCTTTTGTTCCCGTTGTACTGCATTATTCTAATCCTTTAATTTTCTGCTTTCTGTTTGGGATTGGTCTGTTTTTACTCTTTATGGTAAAATTTAAAAGGCTCGATTATATGACGAAGCTTTTCCTGTCGGCCTTGGTGCTCCGAGTGATTGCCGCAGCGGTCATTCGTACGCCTCCAAAATCCGATTTTGCGCTCCTTTTGGATGCATCCCAAAGAATGAATAACGGGGATATGTCCTTTTTAGACACAATCTATTTCCAAAAATGGGATTATCAAATGGGATTTGTGTTTTTCCAAAGCACATTGTTAAAAATTTGGAACAGTGTAGACTTTTTAAAGGTCGTCAACTGTTTTTTCAGCGCAGGAAATACACTTTTCATTTATCTCATTGCCAAAGAATTTGTGAGTCAGAAAAGCGCAAAAATAGTTTCGGTACTATATTGTATCTTCCCCTTTTCCGTGTTTTATGTCACGGTCTTGAGTAATCAGTTTTCGGCGTCCTTCTTCGCCTACCTTGCGCTGTACATACTCATTTCAAAAGGCAGGATGCACGAATATCTAAAATATTTCATCGTGGCGGTCCTGTTGGTGCTTTCAAATGTACTCAGACCGGAAAGCATCATTCCCCTGCTTTCAATCCTGCTGTATTTGATGCTTACCATCAGGAATGACAATTACAAACACCGCCTCGTTTGCTTCTTCCTCCTCGTTTCTTCCTATTTTTTACTGAAGCTGGCAATCGGCAAACTCTTTGCCCTATGCAACATCGCTCCGTACGGACTGAGCAACAACGATCCCCTTTGGAAGTTTGTTTTGGGCTTTGATCACAGAAGCGGCGGCACTTACTACGAAACCGGAAATTTCTACACTTCAAATAAAGAAGCACTGGCTCTCATTCAGGACAGAATCCTTCAGCCTCCTCACAAATTACTCCTGTTGTTCTCCAGTAAGATCCGTACTTTTTGGTGCGGCTCTGATGCCGGCTGGGTATTCGATCCCTTGTCTGAAAGCGGTACCCACTTCCTTGGATTTACTTTTTCGGTAAACAATTTGGGGGCATTTGTGAATGATTGCTCCAAGAAAATCGCCTTTGTTATGTATCTGTTTTTGATCATCGGCGTTGCCGCATACATCAAAAAGAGGAATTGCAATCCGAAAGTTCTGATTGTCATCAACCAGGTTTTTGTCACCTTTGGCGTTTACCTGTTGATCGAAGTGCAGCCAAGATATATTTTCCATGTGCAGTTGAGCGTTTTCATTTTGGCTGCCTTGGGCATTGATTTCCTAATCAATCTGCTGAAAGACAAGAAAGAAAAACTGCTGCCGTATTTGGAAAGAAAGGAATAGAAAATGAAACCTACACTTTACATGATCATACCTTGCTATAACGAAGAAGAAGTTTTGCCAATAACCGCTCCCCTCTTTTTACAGCAGCTCCACAAAATGCAGAAGCTGGAGCTGATATCCAACCAAAGCAAAATCATGTTTGTAAACGACGGCAGCCGTGATAAGACATGGGACATTATTTCCGATCTCGCAAGGAAAAATAAGGCATTTATCGGTATTTCCCAAAGCAGAAACAGAGGCCATCAGAATGCTGTTTGGGCAGGCATGATGGAAGCAAAAGATCACTGTGACATTACAATCTCCATCGATTGCGACGGACAGGATGATATTACCGCCATGGAGCAAATGGTGCGGGAATATCACAACGGCTGTGAAGTCGTATACGGAGTGCGTGACAACCGTGATACGGATACATTCTTCAAAAAAACTACCGCACAGGGTTTTTATAAATTGCTGAACATGATGGGTGCCGAGGTGGTTTACAACCATGCAGATTACCGCCTGATCTCTTCGCGTGTGCTGCAGGAATTGGCAAATTTCGAGGAAGTAAATCTGTTTTTGCGCGGCATGGTCCCCCTTGTCGGATTTAAGTCCACCTCAGTGTATTACAAACGCGAGGCTCGACTTGCCGGCGAAAGCCATTATCCCTTGAGCAAAATGCTGGGGCTTGCCTTCGACGGAATCACCAGTCTTTCCATTAAGCCCCTCAGACTGATCTCTACCATAGGAATCCTTGTGTCTGTCATCAGCTTCATATGCGTAATTTGGGCTATTGTATCCCATTTCCTGGGAAATGCTATTACAGGATGGACAAGTACCGTTTCCATTATCGCGTTTATCGGCGGCGTGCAGCTTGTCTGCTTGGGCATTGTCGGAGAATATATCGGCAAGATCTATATGGAAGTCAAAAAGAGACCGAGATATATCATCAGCGACAGAGTGGGAGAATCCGACGGAGCCAAAGATAAGGATTGATCTAATCAAAACAGCGCTTGTAGCGGCACCGTTTATGGTGTCGCTACAAATTTACATACGATGATTCCACGACAGTCGTCCGAAATATTCTATTTCGTTGCATAGCAGCTTTTGTCTTTTTTCCCTGCCGAAAGAACGAAAAGCAGAATCCTACTTGCATTTTTTCTCCACCGTAAGTATAATAGAACTGTAAGAATATGGATTCAATATTCCGAAAAACACATGAAGGGAGTAAACAAAATGACAAAAAGAATTCTCGCATTGCTTTTGATGCTGGCATTGCTCTGTGCCCTTGTGCCCACAGTGCTTGCCGCTCCAACCCCTGCGTCCACCGTCAACCTCACAGCAGAGCTTTCCTACACCCTGAAGGGTCTGAAGTACAACGCAGTCATTCAGAACTTCTATGTTGATACGGACTATGTCTATGTCACTCAAAGCGGCGGAACGGGGATCATCTATCTGTCCCGTCTGAAAATCAGCGGCAATACCGCCACCTATGTGGACCACATGACCCTGACCGACTGCGGCAACGGCGAGGCTCTGGCCGGTTACCGCTACAACGGCAAGCTGTATTTCTATATCGGTGCCAAGGGTTTGGTGGCTACCGACTACCATTCCACACAGATCGCCCGTATTCAGTACGAGGCAGGCAAGACCTACACCTACACCGATCTCACCCGCTTCATTCATTTATCCAGCAGTACTGCCGATGGCACAAGCGTCGGCAGTGCAAACCGTGTTGCCTGTGCAGCCAACGAGCTGTTCACCATTTTCCGCATCCAGACGACGGATTCCGCAGTGACCTACTCCTGCTACTACACTGCTGCCCTCAACAAAGCACTGGACTCCACGAAGATGCTTGGCATGGAGACCGCATCGGTTTTGGCCGGCTTCCTCTATTCCTTTACCCAGGCCAAGGATGACCGTGTCCTCCCCAACAATTCCTTCCAGGGCATGGAGCTGGCCAATGCAGATACGATTCTTGTCTGCGGCGGCAATTCCGGAGAAACGCCTGCTATCGGTAAAATGAACCATAAAGGTACTTATCAAATGCTGGCCAATATCACCAACCTTGGCACTGTCTCCACAGGCCCCGTGAGCATTGGCACAGACCGCATCTATATTGCATATGTGCCCGATAAGAGCACCAACGCCAACGCATATTATAACGAACAAAAAATCTACTCTGTTCTGCGCAGTAAGATGGGTGTGCCCCTCACCGCCAACCTGAATGCCACCCTTGGCTATACCCTGAGCGGTCTGCCATTCACCGGTGTGATTCAGAACTTCTATATTGACACCGATTACATCTATGTCATGCAGAGCAACGGTACCGGCACCCAGTATCTCTCCCGACTCAAAATCAACGGTACAACCGCTACCTATGTAGACCACATGACCCTGACCGACTGCGGCAACGGTGAATCTTTGGCCGGCTACCGCTACAACGGCAAGCTGTACTTCTTTGTCGGAGCAAAGGGTCTGGAAGCCACCAGCTACCACTCTACGCAGGTTGCCCGTATTCAGTACGAAGCAGGCAAAACCTATACCTACACCGACTTGAACCGTTTCAGCCATCTGTCCAACAGCACCGCCAGCGGTGCCAACATGGGCACCACCGCCCGTGTCGCCTGCTGTGCAAACGAGAACTACACCGTGATCCGCAACGAGCTGGACGACGGCACCACCTGTTACACCATCTACGACACCACAGCCCTCAACAAAGCTTTGGATGCCGAAAAACTGTCCGCTATGGAAAGTGCCGCTGTGCGCAGTGGTTATGTCTATCAGTTTAAGCAGAAAAAGGCTGTCCGTGTCCTGCCCAACAACTCCTTCCAGGGCATTGAATTGGTGGATCACAACACCATTATGGTTTCCGGCGGCAACGCGGGAGAAACCCCTGCCATTGCCAAGATGAATATGTACGGCACTTATCAGCTCTTAGCCTACATCACCAATGTGGGAACGAGCCTCACCGGTCCTCTGGAGTATGTAAATGACCGTATGTATTTTGTGGCAAACGCCAATACCAAAATCTACTATGTAGAAAAGGATAAGCTGGGTATTGCCGGTAACACCACCGCCTACACCACCGATGCCGCCAGCGTGCTGGAAGCCGCTTCCTACATGAAGGCCAATATGGATGCCAAGGTTCTGCCTGCCAATGTGACCTTCGGTGGCAAGTCCTACACCAATGCACAATTCCTGGATGTTGCCTGCAAGCTCCTTCTGAACATTGTCAATGGTAAACCCAGTGAAACGATTTCCTTCTCCAATGTTTCTGCCCCCTCCTCCCCCACGGGTGCCGCTGTGGGCACCGTTGCCAAGGAGGATTACATCGCCATGGCCCGAAGCATCTGCGCCAACATCGAAAGCTCTCGCCGTGCCCCCAACTACACCACCAGTGCAGGGATCGGTAAAATGCAGCACAGCTATTGTGTGTACATGTATGCCTTCCTCTTGGACTACTATGCACGCTACAATATGCTTCCCGAAGCCTATGCCAGCGTAACATGGAGCGGAAGCACAGCCGCGCCCATCGCTCCCAGCGTCCCCGGTGTTTCCACGCTTGAAACCGCCTCTGCAACTACGATTCATCAACTTCCCTGCCTTGTTCCCGATACAGAGACGGGAGACTATAAGCAAAATCTGTCCCTTGTGATTCGCACGGCAGATGGAAAGACCATCGTATTCGACGGCGGACGCTACGGTGAAGACGCTGAGTTCCTGTTCAAGTATCTGCAAAGAGTCACAGGAAGCCAAACGCCCCATGTGGATGCCTGGTTTATGACCCACGCCCACAGCGACCACTACGGTGCTTTCCGTGATCTTGTCAAGAACCACGGCTCTCAAATCACTCTCGATGCCTTCTATCACCGCTTCCCCACTAACGCGGAAGTGGATAAGTATTTCCCCTCCGTGGAGCCTGAAACGCGAAAGAGTCAAATCAGTTATATCCTCAGTTCTGTGAAATCTCTGAAGAGCGCCGATGGCGGTCCTGTAAATATCGTTACCCTCAATCCGATTCACAGCGGAAAGTGTAATTCCACCTTCGACTTTGGTGATCTGCATATTGATGTGCTTCTCACCTTTGATGATATCATGTGGGCTGTGGATAATATCTCCACCAAGTACACCGCCACTTGGGAGACACATAATGCCAACCACGAAAATCAGGCTCCCAAGCAGTTGGTTGCCGAGAATTTTAATAATTCCTCCACCGTGTTCCGTCTCACCGTCGGTGGCAAGACCATTATGATCACAGGTGACGCTTCCACTGTCAGCACCATCATGCTGGAACGCTATCACAAGGCGCACGCCTCTGATAGCAGTAAGTATTATTCTCTGAAAACCGATTATGTACAGATGGCGCACCACGGCTCCAGAAGAGGTCTGTCTCAGGCAGTTTATAATCTGATCGACCCCGACGCAGTTTTGTGGCCGGCTCCTTACGCCGCTACCATCGATGACACTAAAACACTTTATCCGAGAAACTGGATTGCCTCCCTTGGTGCCACAACCTATTATGCCTATCAGGGACCTCAGGTTCTCACCTTTGCTCCCAAGAGAACTGCTGCCGCTGTCAGCATTTCCGAGGAATTGAAACCTCTGGTCTTTGATGCGGAATACTACGCCGAACGCTATCCCGAATTGAAGGCCGCTTACGGAACAGATGAAGCACAGCTTTACAACCACTTCGTCAACTATGGTCTGGAAGAAGGCCGTTGTGCAAGCCCCTACTTTGATGTGCGCTTCTACATGAACAACAACGGCGAGGGGCTGAGAGAACACTGCCACGGCGATTATACCGTTGCATTCGCCCACTTTGTAAAGTATGTCTATGATGCAAATGAGAAGAAGTCAGCCCCCAAGATGCTCTCCCCCACCTTTGATTGCGCATACTATGGCAAGACCTACTCCGACCTTTCCGCAATGACCACCGA
>JAZOAV010000101.1:0-6698 GCA_045595645.1 Faecousia sp. | reverse complement strand
CCGGAGTTGGTGCAAGTTGCGGGAACTGCCGCATCGATCACAACGGTGTGACCGGTTGCGGGAATGGTTTCGGTATAGCTGTCGCCGCAGTTGGCGCAGGTGAAGGTCTTGGTGCCCTTGTCGGTGCAAGTGGGAGCGGTTGTGACCATGCCGGTGTAGCTGTGTCCCGTGGCGGCGATGGCCTCGGTGTAGCTGTGGGAACACTTGGAACAGGTGAAGGTTTTGACACCCGCGCCGCTACAGGTGGCTTGGGTTGTAATCTTGCTTGTGTAGCTGTGACCTGTTGCGGGGATCGTGGCCTGTGCCTGAAGCACTGCATTGCAAAGACCGCAATGACTGCCTTCGGTCTTGCCCGCAGTAGTGCAGGTGGCGGCAACAGCCTTGTCGGTGACGGATTGATGCTTCTCCACAGCAGAAGCTCCGCAGAGAGAGCAGCTTCCCTTATGCGTGCCGTCGCCGTTGTCTTGATAGATGAACGCATGCTGCAAGCAAATGAAGGGCAGACCGTTGTTGACAGAGCTCTCCATCTTCCAAAGATCGAGGGGACGATTCAGGGTCGCAAGGTAGGAGCTGCTGCTCATATTCGCCGTGGTGCTGCCCTTGCCGGACAGCCCCGTGCCGGAGGGATAGTAGGAGAAGAAAACACTGCCGTCTACCTTTGCGGCGATACCGTTGACAAATACATCGGAGACCTTGGGCGTAAACTGGCTGTAACAGCCTACGATTTTTCCGGCGTTGTAGCCGGCAATGCCGCCGCAGCCTGCCTTGGAATCAATGCTGCCGGTGAAGCCGCAGCTTTGCACATGACCCTTGTTGTTGCCCACGATGCCGCCTTGGGAGTTGCCGCCTAAGCGCACAGTGGCATACAATCCGTAGTGGTCGGAAACTGCATTGCCGTTTACCTTGTCCAAAGTGACCTTGTAGGTCTTTACATCCGTGTTGCGGCTGACAAAGATATAGTCAATGATTTGGCTGGGTGTTTCATTATAGGCACTGAAGGTATTCTGATTGACAGGTGTGCCCAGAGAAACGGCGTTGTTACGCGCCTCTACCATAGTGCCGTTCAGATACGCACCCGCTTCGGCGGTAGGCTTGGCATTAAAGTCGCCGGTGACAAAGGAGTAGATGTTGGTGTAGCCCTTGTTGCGATATTTGGTTTCCATGGCATCCATGCGGCTCTTGACCAGCTTGATCCCTTCAATCTGCGCCTGCTTGGCCTGATGATCCAAATGGGTATTGTATGCCAAAATGAGCATATCCGTATTCTTGGGCTTGAGAACAGCGTAGGAGCAGGTGCGATAGTATGTGGCACCCCAGCCGTAGGACATGGTATCGGGAGTCTCGCTGAGCCAGAAGGTTCCCTTCTCCAGGACATCGAATTTGCTGGTCTTCCAGTACAGAGGTGCCGCCTCCTTGCCCGCAGCGTCCCGATACTTGAATTCACTGCTGTAGCCGGACAGGGCGGTGCTCAGGACGGTTTTCCAAGTGGGAGTGACCTCCTGCAAGCCGATGATGTCAGGGGCATAGTTTGCCAAATAAGTCTTGACACGGGGAGTTCGTTCAGAAACGGTGTTGGGAGAGGGGTCCTCACCGCAGCGGATGTTAAAGCTCATGTAGGAAAGATCTGCCATGCTTCCCACATTGACCACGGCACCGCTGCTTTCGCAGCCCAGAATCAGGCCGCCGTCATTGATGCCAACCACAGAGCCTATATTGGTCTTGCCGGAAATGTTGCAATTTGTCAGCTTGAGGAATTGCACCGTGCCCTGCTTCAGATAGCCCACCAAGCCTTGGGCATCGTTACCGCTGACGGTAAAATTGGAGAGGGTATGTCCGTTGCCGTCCAGCACACCGCAGAAGGGTGCGCTTGCGGTTCCGATTGCGGAAATCGTCTGCCCGCCGAAATCCAAATCAGCGGTGATGCGTACATATTTGTCGCTATAGCTGTTTCCTGCATTGACAGCTTTGGCGAAATTCAGGTATTCCGTTGTGGTTCCAATAGTTACGAGTGCAGACCACTTGGCGTAGTAGGTCTTATCGCCCCGTACATTGGGGCCAACGGTGGCACTTACCTGTCCTGTAAGGGCAGAACTTTCGTACCAGCCTGCGAAGCAGTGACCTGCCTTTTGGATTTGGGTTTCGAGGGGCAAGGCTGCGCCGGTGACATAGCTGTAGTTGGAAGCCGCTTCTTCCAGAAGTGTGCCGCCATTGAGATTGTACTTGATATCGTAGAGAATGGGCGTGGGATATGCCTTGCTCGTCAAATCAGCGGTCACAACAAATGCCGTACCGTAGTAATCCTGAGAGTTGGTGGGAGCAACCTTGTCTCCTACATTGGCATAGACGGTGATGTAGCCGATGGAAACGCCGTCGTCATAGGCGTACAGACGGGTGCAGTGGGCAGGGGCGTCGTTCTCCGAGCAAATGGCAGGGAAGCGAGGGGTGTTGGTAAAGGCGCCGCTGTTCGCCGTGGTGCGGGAAATGGTGTTGATACTGCCGCCGATAATGCCGGTGCAGAAGTAGTTTTCGTCACGGGCCGTACCTGCCACGGAGGTGGCGCAGGCAGATTTTAGATAGTTGCATTCCGTCCATGTCTTGCTGTAGCCGGAGCCGACGCGAGCCAAGGCTGCGGCATCGCTGCCGGCAGTGATCACTCCGGTGTTGATGCAGCCCTTCAAGCTGATGTTGGTCTGACCCCAGCCGGCAATGCCTGCCGCCGCCTTGACAGTTGCGGTGACAGAGCCGTAGTTCGCACAATACTCAAATATGGCACTGCTTCTTGCCACGCCTGCCAGACCGCCTGCGCCATCGGAGCCGGTGGTGGTCTTAATATCCGCGCCGTTGGAGCAACGGTAGAATTTACATCCGCCATCGGCATAGCCCGTAATACCGCCGGCACGGTTGGCTGTGGTGACGGAGCCGTTGAAAATGTGCAGACCCTCGAAGGTTGCTTTGTAGCAGCTTCCGAACAGGCCGCCGCCGTTGAGGGAGGTGTTGTTGACCTTCAGGTTGAATACCTTGAAATGGTTGCCGTAGAATTTGCCTGAGAAGGACTTCGTCCAACTGGAATCGGACACAAACTGCCCGATGGGCGTATGGCTTGCGTTGTTCATATCAATATCGCCCAGCATATAGAAGCTCTTGCCGGACAAGGTTTGGCCACCGTTGACGGCAGTGGCCATAGCGGTAAAGCCCGCCGTGTTGGTCACAACATAAACGCTTTCATTGGGATATTTGGTAAACTCTGCCACATTGGGCAGATCCACCGTCACCGTCAGCGTTGTGTTTTGGGCGGGCATGGTAAAGGTTCTGCCGTTCACATTTCCTGCCGCGGCACTGAGGCTGACGGAAACGCCGTCAGGAACCTGCACCGTATAGGTGTCGCCCGCATTGTAGTAGAGAGTAGCAGTGCTGCTGTATCCCTTGTTATTGTAAGTCACCTTCAGGGAATAGACACCGCCATTGCCCCGCAGCTCGGGGAACATGGCGCCCTTGGACCAGACAGAGCCCAGCAGAGTGGCCAAATAGCCGCTACCTAAGTAGGATTTGGAGACCTTTTTGGCGGCGGTTGCCCAGTCGTAGGTAGTGTAACTGTCGAAATAGTAGGAATTTTTGATGGCATTGGGCTGATGAGCGGCCAAAATCTTTCCGCTGTAACGGCCCAACGCATAACAGGTAGTGGCACTGAGGGTGCCGATGTTGAAGCAGTTGATGATCTGCCCCACATAGCCCTCGTACTGGCCCTGACACCAGTCGGCAATGCCGGAAGCATGATCCACGCCGGTGGCACGACCTGCAAAATAGCTGTTGCGTACAATACCGCCGCTAATCAAGGCACCGGCAATACCGCCAACGGAAATATCCGTCACCGAACCGGAGGCAACACCGGTCAGCACGGCAGAGCTCCAGCACTCCTCGACCAGACCCCTTACCACGCCTGCAAAGCTGCCCACACGGTAGTCGGCATTGTCGGTAGTGACGGTGAAGGTGCCGCCCTCCACGCCCAGCCGCCGCACGATGCCGCTTGCATTCACAGTGCCGAACAGGCCGCAGTTTTTGTTGGTGGTGCTGACGCTCAGCCGTTCGATGGCGTGGTAGCCGCCGTCAAAGGTGCCCGAGAAGGAGGGCACGGGAGTGTACGCCACGCCGGACATATCAATGTCGGCAGTGAGATAGAAGGTAATGCCGCTGAAATTGTTGCTCTGACCCAGCTCTGAGAACTTTTTCAGACCGTGGCAGGTGGAGATTTGGAACTCCTTGGAGCTGCTGTTGTCCTCATAGAGCATAATGTCGGGAATCCCCTCGGCCGCCTGCACCGCAGCGGGTTTCAGCTCCACAAAGGAGAACAGAGAAAGCATGCAGGCGATGGCAAGGAGTAGGGAAAGACTTCGCTGTTTCATAGAAAACACCCTTTCTGTTTTGATACCTTTATTTTATCGTGATACCCAAAGAAAGTCAACAGCGCCATGGAAAAAAGCCCTATTGAGGGCATCGTCCCCATCGATCCGTGGCACCGATTATCATTAACGCACCTACAGTGTGGCATGAGCTGCGTTGATGATCATGACTTCCACAGGAAACAAAAATATTTTCCAAAAGCCATTGCATTTTGCGTTCCACGGTGCTATAATACCCACACACGGGCTTGTAGCGCAGCTGGGAGCGCACCACATTCGCATTGTGGGGGTCGAGAGTTCGAATCTCTTCAAGTCCACCATGTAAAAAACCTCTTTTGTCTACCGGACAAAAGAGGTTTTTTACAATGATATCCGTTCCTTACGGAACGGGTGATATACCTTCGGTATGATATCGCACTTCGTGCGATGATATATGCTTGCGGCATATAAAGGAACGGATATTATATCATGCTTGCGTAGCAAGTATATCATGCGGCAACGCCGTATATCATATCGCATCAGCGATATATCATTGAAAAGCTTATGTTTCTGTGATACAATTTGAGTCAAAGGGGGGTGATTATATGCCAAAATTTTCAATGACCAAACAAAAATTTCAAAATCAGTGGCTGCGTCACTTTGCATCCGAACTTACAAAAGGTCAGTTTGAGAAGTATGTCAAGAATCAATTCATCTGGCATGTTTTCTCCTGGAATCTTCTTTCATTTAATAACTTATTGATAGGCAATGATGCCCGAAAAAAGTTCGATCAAATGCCTAAAACTGATTGCATCTGTTGTGATCTGTACGGTAATGGCGGCGTTACAGATTCCCTCCCACCCCGGTATAGCACCGCTGAACAAATTGATGCCGAATTAACAGAATTTTATGTCGTATCGAAGGATTATTCCTGGACATATATTAAAACCCACGAAGGAGACCTGTGTGGGCCGTATTTCTTAGAGAAAACGATGTAGCGCACACTGCTTCGGGGTCATTTTACCATCAATGGCACCTCTCGTTGGATTGAACTGTATCGCATCTTCATTTCGCTAAAATTTTATCGATTATGCCTATTTACTTTCCGCGGCAAAAATGCTATCATACGTTAGGATGTGATGAAAATGCCGAAATGGTTACGGATCGCACTGATTATCCTATTCAGCGCACTCTTTCTTGTCAGTGCATTTATGATCGCACAGTACTACATAAACTCACAGAAACAGGCTTCTCAGTTTGATGATCTTTCGGATATGGTCATGCAGGAACGGCCGACCCGGCCTGCCCTTGATGAGACCCCCTCTCCCTCCCCCACCGATCCAGCCGCAACTGAGCCGGTGGAAACCGCGCCTTCTGAGCCATTGCCGGAATATCTGGAAGTTTCCGCTTTAAATCCGGATATGGTAGGCTGGATCCAACTGGAGGGCACCAAATTAGACTACCCGGTCATGCACACTCCGGACAGACCGGAGCATTATCTGCACCGGGATTTCTATGGCAACTACAGCTCTCACGGCTGTATTTTTGCCCGGGAACAATGTGATGTTTATGCTCCCTCTGACAACATTACCATTTACGGCCACAATATGAAAGACGGTACCATGTTCGGCGTACTGCGGAACTACCGCAGCAAAAGCTACTGGCAGGATCACCGCTACATATATTTCGACACCTTGTACGAGCGTCACACCTACGAAATCTTCGCCGTATTCACCACCGTCGCCACCAAGGGCAAAGGCTTTGCCTATCACCAGTTTGTGGATGCCGACGATCAGGCGGAATTCGACGAATATATTGCCGACTGTCAGGCTGCAGCCCTTTACGACACCGGCATCACCCCCCAATATGGCGACAAGCTGATCTCCCTTTCCACCTGTGAATACAGTCAGAAAAACGGCAGGCTTGTGGTGGTCGCGAAACGAATTACCTAATAAATCACATTTCAGGAGGAATGAATAATATGGATTACGCAAAAGAATCCCTGCGGCTTCACGGTGAGTGGGGCGGCAAAATCGAGGTCATCGCAAAGGTGCCCGTTGCTACAAAAGAAGACCTTTCTCTGGCTTACACCCCCGGTGTTGCACAGCCCTGTCTGGAGATCCAGAAGGATGTGGACAAGTCCTGTGAGCTGACCCGCCGTCGCAATCTGTGCGCCGTTATTACCGATGGCACTGCCGTTCTGGGCTTGGGCGACATCGGTCCTGAGGCCGGTATGCCCGTTGTGGAGGGCAAGTGCGCTCTGTTTAAGGCTTTCGGCGATGTTGATGCCTTCCCTCTTTGCGTTAAGAGCAAGGATGTAGA
>JAZOAV010000100.1:0-6383 GCA_045595645.1 Faecousia sp. | reverse complement strand
CCCTACAATGATTTTTTGACAGTCTGAGCGGTAAAGGCGGATGCCATCCGCCTTTACCGCACTTACATATTGTCAGAAAATGAGTTCTAATACTGCTTTCTGATAGAAATGTTAAATTTCCGTTAGAAAGTGCAACGCCGCAAAGAATTGTCGGGTTTCTTCGGCGTTTTTATGGATTTCTGCCTTTAATGCTTCCAGCGTGTCGAATTTTTGCTCCGGACGCAGGAAACGGTACAGGGACAGCTCCAAGGGATGTCCGTACAAATCGCCGTCAAAGTCCAAAATCCACGGCTCCACCGTGACCCGATGACCCTGCACCGTGGGACGGGAGCCGATATTCACCACCGCCGGACGATACAGACCATCAAAGCGGGCCAAGGCCGCATAGACGCCGAATTTCGGCAGCAACAGACCTTGGGCGGGCAGGATATTTGCCGTGGGAATCCCCAAGGTGCGGCCCAACTGCCGCCCGTGCACCACCGTACCCGACAGAATATGGGGATGCCCCAGACAAGCCACGGCTTCCTCCATGCGCCCTTCCTGCAAGAGCCCGCGAATGCGGGTGGAGGATACGACCTCCCCGTAAAGGGAAAACTCGGGGATACAGTCGCAGCCCATGCCCAGACTGCGGCATTTTTCTTTCAGGCGGGGGGCATTGCCTGCGCCGCCTGCACCGAAGCGGAAGTCATGGCCGCAGACCACATGCACAGCACCGTATTCGCCATACAGCCTTTGCTCCACGAAGGCTTCCCAAGGCTGCGCCATCGTCTCACGATTGAAGGGCAGAGTGATCACTTCCTCGATGCCGTAGAGCTGACGCATCAGCAAGCTCCGTTCTTCCGCTGTATTTAAAAGGGGCACAGCTTGCCCATACACCAGCTCATCGGGATGGGTGTCAAAGGTGAGAGCGGCGGGGACATAGCCCAATTCCTCTGCCAGCTCCTTCGTGCGCCGCAGGAGGGCACCGTGACCCAAATGTACCCCGTCAAAAAAGCCAAGGGCGAGGATGCGTTTTGTCATAGAAAACCTCAGAAAAAGTTCTTTATTGTTGTCAATTTTCCCTCTTTTTCTTGGCAGAGAGCCAAAAAACTGCCGTCCTGCCCGTAAACACGGTAAGTGCCCTTCACGGCACAGGTGAAAGCGGCACCGTTGCGCACGCATTTTTCCTGCGCCGCCGTTAGTCGCAGGGCAGGATAGCGGGAAAACAGCTCGTCCACAGGTCGTAGAAGTCGCTCCGGCTCAGTGCAGGCGATAATTTCTGCCAAGGGGGTGCATTGGGACAGCTCGTAAGCCCCCGCTTGCACCCGCCGCAGTGCCGCCATACAGCCGCCGCAGCCAAGGGCCTGTCCTATGTCGTGGCAGAGGGTGCGCACATAGGTGCCCTTGGAGCAGTGTACCCGCAGCAGCCAATCTCTGTCATTCAGCCGTTGGGCTTTTAGAGAGAAAATCGTGATTTCGCGGGGCTGCCGCTCCACCTCTTTCCCTGCCCGTGCCAGCTCGTAGAGCTTTTTGCCACCGATTTTAATGGCAGAATACATGGGCGGGATTTGTTGTATTTTTCCCGTAAACGGAGGGAGAATATGGGAAATATCCCCATCGGGAATGTCGTTTTCTTGCAGCACATTACCCCAAATATCTTGGGTGTCGGTGACAAGCCCTAAGCGCAGGGTGGCTTCGTACACCTTCTCGGCGTGCTCAAAAAACTCCACACCACGGGTGGCTCGCCCCACAAATACGGGCAGAACGCCTGTGGCCATGGGGTCTAAGGTGCCGCCGTGGCCAATGCGTTTTTCGTGGAATACGCCCCGCAGCTTGGAGACCACATCCTGCGATGTCCAATCCATAGGCTTGTCCACTAAGATAATACCGTTTGCCATCACATCAGCTCCATCTCTTGCAGGGCTTGCAGGACAAGGGCCTTGGCCTGCTCCAAATCGGCGCAGAGGGTGGCACCTGCCGCACCCTTGTGACCGCCGCCGCCGAAGCGGGCGCAAATCACCGAGGCATCATAGGCGGGAGCACAACGGACGGAGAGCTTACTGCCCTCCGGTGCATTGCGAAGCATCACGGCAATCTCTACACCCTCGATTTCCCTCGCAAAGCCGGAAATGTCCTGAATATCGTCCTCTGTCAGACCCAGCTCGTCCATCAGACGGTTGGGCAGGAGGCTGATCGCCACGCGGCCTTCTCCGTACAGCTCCAAATGCTCCGTCAGGTGGGCGTTCAGGCGCAGACGGGACAGCTTTTTGGTCATAAACATGGCCTGATTCACGGCAAAAAGATCCGCGCCCAGCTCCTTACATTCTGCCGCCGCCCGCAGGGTGTTGGCTGTCACATTGCTGTAGCGGAAGCAACCCGTGTCTGTAGAAATGGCGCAGTAGAGAGCCTCGGCGGTTTTTTTGTCGATGGGCGCGTTCAGTGCGTGCAACAGCTCCAAAATCAGCTCGCCACAGGCGGCGGCCGAAGGAACCACCCAAGCCCGCTCGCCCAGTTCCTCCCTGCCGTGGTGGTCAATGCGCAGGGCGACTTGGTTTACATAATCTTCTGCGCCGTAGGGGAGCAGACTGCCCGTGGCAATATCCACCGCAATCACACAGGGATTTTTCGGCAGGGTTTCTGCTGTCAATCCCTCCAAATAGGGGGCAAACAGGGGCGAAAATTGGGGATTGGGGTAGAGGGATGCGGTTTTTCCCAAGCCCCGCAGACCACGACAAAGAGCCGCGGCACAGCCCACCGTGTCTCCATCGGGACGGCGGTGGGTCAAAATCAGATAATTGTCCTGCTCCCGCAAAAATGCGGCAGCCTCGGAACAGGTGTAGGGAAGCATAAAAAACCTCCTAATTTGAATTGACAATGGAGAATGGACAATTTTCCGTTCCCAAATTTATTCTTTATTATTTATTCTCTATTCTTTATTCTTTTTTGAAGGAACTACCGAATCTGTACGATTTCGGTTGTGCGCACTGCCTGTCGTTGCGCTCCGCACTTGTCCCCCTTCAAAGGGGGACTTGGTGGAGTGCGGTATTGATGGTGCGTACGGCGGGTCGATGTGGGCATCGACCCCTACGGATTCTACCGCAGTTCCGACCATGTCGTAGGGGACGATGCCTACATCGTCCCGTGAACCTTCAAATTTGCACCATGTCGGGTATGCGTATATTTTGGCGATATGCCGCTTTGCGGCGCGATATTTTTGCTTCGCAAAAGCGATATATTGCTACGCAATGCGATATGATATAAATCCTCACGCCCCGCAGGGCATATCGAGTGCGAAGCACATATCGAGCGCAAGGCGCATATCGAAAATCCCGTCAGGGATTTATATCGATGAGGGCGAATGCCCTCACTCCTCTTCGTCGGGCTTGATATCCAGCTTGGAGAGGATATCAAGGATATGGGCACCGTGGGTGATGGAGTCGTCGGCCTGCCACTGCAATTCGGGGGTATAGCGGAGCTGCAAGGCCTGTCCCAAGGCACGGCGCAGGTAGCCGGAGGAGGACTTCAGACCGGCCAAAGCCTCCTTGGTGTATTCCTTATCAAATACGGAAACATAGACCTTGGCCCAACGCAGGTCGGGGGTCGTTTCCACACGGGTGATGGAGAGCATGGTTTTCCGCACGCGGGGGTCTTTCAGCTCCCGCAGCAGATTTGCCAGCTCTCTCTGAATTTCTTCATTGATTCGTCCGAGACGATTGGATGCCATAATGGTTCCTCCTTAATTTGCATATCGCCGCCCTCACGGGCGGCGATGTAGTTTGATCAGCGGGGGATTTCCTCCATGACGAAGCACTCGAAGATGTCGCCTTCCTTGATGTCATTAAACTTTTCAATAGACATACCGCACTCGTAGTTGCTGGCGACCTCCTTCACGGAGTCCTTAAAGCGTTGCAGGGAGCCCAGAACGCCTTCATATACAACGATGTTGTCACGCAGAACACGCACCTGTGCATCACGGGTGATCTTGCCGTCCTTGACATAGCAGCCTGCAATGGTGCCGATGGCAGAGACCTTGTAGAGCTGACGCACCTCGGCGTGACCGATGACGGCTTCACGGTACTTGGGCGACAGCATACCCTTCATAGCCGCCTCAATTTCCTCGATGGCATCGTAGATGACACGGTACATGCGCATATCGATGTTGGCACGCTGGGCAGAAATGGTAGCGGCGGGGTCGGGACGGACATTGAAGCCAATGACGATGGCGTTGGAGGTAGAGGCCAGCAGAATGTCGGACTCGTTGATGGCACCGACGGCGGCGTGAATGACACGCACACGCACTTCCTCGTTGGCCAGCTTTTCCAAGCTCGCCTTGACCGCCTCGGCGGAGCCCTGCACATCGGCCTTGACGATGAGGTTCAGCTCCTTCATCTCGCCCTCCTGCATCTTGGCGAAGAGGTTATCCAGAGTGACCTTGGAGGCCAGCTTGGCGGCAGCATCCTTTTCAGCCTGCTTCCGCTGCTCCACCAACTGACGAGCCATACGCTCGTCGGCAACGGCGTTGAACTCATCGCCGGGGGCGGGGGTTTCTGCCAAACCGGTGATTTCCACAGGCACAGAGGGGCCTGCCTCAGTAATGGAACGGCCCTTGTCGTCGGTCATCACACGCACACGACCCACGGCGGTGCCGGCGATGATCAGGTCGCCCTTGTGCAGAGTGCCGTTTTGCACCAGCAGGGTGGCGATGGGGCCACGGGTCTTATCCAAACGGGACTCAATGACCGTACCCTTGGCGGCGCGGTTGGGATTGGCCTTCAGCTCCTGCATTTCGGCAGTCAGAATGACCATTTCCAGCAGGTTGTCGATACCCATACGGGTCTTTGCGGAGATGGGGCAGATGATGGTGTCGCCGCCCCATTCTTCGGCAACCAGCTCGTACTCGGTGAGCTGCTGCATAATGCGGTCGGGGCTGGCACCGTGCTTATCCATCTTGTTGACGGCAACGATAATGGGAATATTGGCGGCCTTGGCGTGGTTGATGGCTTCTACCGTTTGGGGCATGATGCCGTCGTCGGCGGCGACCACCAAGATGGCGATATCCGTACACATGGCACCACGGGCACGCATGGAGGTAAAGGCCGCATGGCCGGGGGTATCTAAGAAGGTAATGGGGCTTCCGTTGATCTCCACGGTATAAGCACCGATGTGCTGGGTGATGCCGCCGGCCTCGCCCTTGGCAACATTGGCTTCCCGCACTGCGTCCAGCAGGCTGGTCTTACCGTGGTCAACATGACCCATGACGACGACGACGGGGCTTCTTGTCACCAGTTCGTCCTCGGTATCCACATGGTCGTCAATGAGGCGTTCCTCAATGGTGACAATGACTTCCCGCTCCACTCTGCAACCAAGCTCTGTGGCCACAAATTCGGCGGTATCGAAGTCGATGTTCTGATTGATGGAGGCCATGACGCCGTTCTTCATCAAAACCTTGATCAGCTCCGTGGCGGTCTTCTTCATACGGGAAGCCAGCTCGCCTACGGTGATCTCGTCGGGAATTTTAACGGTCAGAGGGGTCTTTTTGATGATTTCAAGCTGCAAACGGCGGAGCTTCTCCTGCTCCTCGTTGCGGCGCTTGTTGCCCTTGCCTACCTGCTTATCCTTTGCTTTATTCTTGTTTTTATTGCCGATTTTCTGCTTGCCGCCGGCAAAATTCTGGGCACGCTCGGAAATGAGCGCATCCACACGGTCGTCAAAGCGGTCTGCATTGACGGTGACGGCCTTGGTGTCTACCACGCGGCGTTCCCGCTTGCGCTCCTCGGGCTTCTTCTCCGGCTTGGCTTCGGGAGCGGCGGGAGCTTCTGCCTTCTTTTCGGGCTTTTCCTCTGCCTTCTTGGGCGCAGGAGCCATGGCGAAAACCTCCGCAATGGAGCCGATCTGACGATGGCTGGTGATATGGTCAAAGACCACATTGAGCTGCTCATCGGTCATGTTCTGGGCATTACTCTTGGGCTTTTCAAAATACAGGCCGATGATCTCCATGATTTCCTTGGGCTGCATCCCAAAATCTGCGGCCACATCCTTAATTTTACGCTTCACTAAACTCATATAAAAGCCACCTCCGTGTTACTTTTTCCCATGACGGACATTGTAGCGATGGGCCTTCTCCTCAGCCCGCCGCTGCTCCACACGCTTAGAGCGGATGTCCAAGTCTTCCAACAGCGCCGCATATTTCTCCGGCTCGCCAAGCGTTTTCACAAAGGCTCTGGCAAGACGGACATCGGTAATGGCTGCAACGGCGCAGCTATTGCAGCCCAAGGCATCGCCTAAATCATCCTTGCTGTAGCGCAGGGTGATCAAGGGCTGTGCGGTGCCTGCCACAAAGCTCTTTGCGCCGCGAACTGTATGTCCGCCCGCATCGCTGGCCACAAACACCAGCCTCGCCCCTC
>JAZOAV010000099.1:0-3499 GCA_045595645.1 Faecousia sp. | reverse complement strand
TGGACGCTTTAGAAGAAGCCTAACACTTGTTGAATTTTCTTGGATCGCCGCCGTTTGAAAAAGAAACGCAAAGCGGCTTGATTAAGTGCGACCATTTTTCGTCACAAAGAAATTCTCAATTTTTCTAAAATTCACCCTTGACTTTTGTTAGCAGGTCTTTTAATGGAATAATAGTATTATATTCCTGCGGAAATGATGTCACTTCGCAACGGGAGCAACATCATTATGCAAAGCATAACATCATATTGCCAAGGGCAATGCATCATTGAGACATTCCCGTCTTTGTCTCCGAAGCCGCAACGGGGCTGGGGATTTTTCGCAGAACAGGACGCAGCTTTTTAAATTCTGCTTTCCATTCGTTTGTAATTCGGAAGGAATCACAGATTTTTTGGATCGCTTTGCCGTTGATATTATACTTCAGGTCATTTTCCTGAAACCACGCATATATGATCTCCGGCTCATGTACTGCAAGCTCTGCAATCAGCCAAGCCTCAGCCATTTGCACATAATAGTGCTCATCATCGTGCATCAGAGGCAGAATTTCCGCTCCATGACCCTTGCACAGCTTGGAGATAAACAGAACATAGCCCCAGCGTCGAATAAAGGGATCTTCCGAATGGATATAGCCCTTTGCAAATTGCAGTGCCACATCAAACTCCAAATCAGACACATAGCGGATGATCTGATCCGTATGCCACCAATCGGAAAACAGCAGATTTTTATGGATAAAAGCCATCCGCTCGTCCACATGCTTTATTTGCTCCAACGATACATAGTAATAAATTCTGTGAAACTGCTGCTCCGTCAGTATGTACGGCCGCAGAGCCGACACATCTGCTTTTTGCTTTACATACTGGCGAATCAGTCGATCAATGTCTCCTGTTTTATAATGTGCAGGCAGGGAATCCAAATCCTTCTGCACCTGTTCTTTGGTCAACTCCATATTATGTCGCTCCTTTTCTTGCTCTCAGGATATGCTCGGCGTTCCAGTTTCCAAAGCTCGTATTTCGCCGTCCGCTTGTAGCTCTCGTTTCTTCCGCGTTCCCCACGCTTGTAGAGTACCCAATTCCATTTCTCCACCGGCTATCCTATTGCAAACATATTCATCAGGAAAAAAATTGAGGTATTCATCCTCATTATCGTATGTCTTCCAAGTTTTGAACGCATAAATCCGAGTTGTGTCTAACGCCCGAAAACTGTCAATAGAAATTCTCGATTCTGTAACCGAACCAAATAACAGTCGATCAAAGCTTTTTCTTATTCTCCAATGCCCTTGAATTCTCTTTTTGATATTATCAGATGTTCCAAGATATACCTGTTTATATTTATCCAAAACCATAAGGTAATATCCACTTTCTCCCTCATATTCCTTTAGATCGTCGACTTTCTTGAAGCACCTATACTTTTTTAAAAATGCACTGACTTTATCCTCAAACTTTACCTTGTCAAGGCTCTTGTAGAACGCCATATTCAAATTGTAATTTTTAATGCATCTCTCATAATGTTGCGTGCACCACAAATCTGTATAGTGCAGTTTTGTAACATACAGTATTCCATTAACTTCTTCAACTTCATCAATGACATAGGTGTCAGCGTGTTTGCTAATATAATCAAATGTGTAAATCGTTCCACGCCCAAGCTTAAATGAAAATTGATTATCAACTATTGCATAGTTTTCCTTTGTAAGATGTAATCCATATTTGTTCGCACAAACAAGAACACCAAAATGCATTAAGCGCTCATTATTTGATCCCATAATTGATCTCCTAACTCCCTTTTCTTTGACAGAGTTTCATTTTTCGTTAATTATCGACAAATCCGCAACACTTTTCTGAGGACAATTCGTGAATCGCCCCCATTACCCTGTAATGCTTAAAACTTTATGTTTGGTTCTGCGCAAAAGCGCGTCAAGGATGCTCCCCAAGGGTATTTCTTCGCTTCACTCAGGGCATCGCGCGCTATGGACGGAATAAAGTTTTAAATACTTACGAGATACTACTATATAGGCTCTTTGACATGTCTATGCTCAGGCGTAGCTAGTCATCATCATATTTGCACAGACGGGAATCGTTTCATATCTGTATGAGGAATAAACTTTGCCGCCTGCATCCGAATAAGAAAATCGGGAATGGAGGCAAGTTGTACGCAGTAAATGTTTTCTGCCAGCTCCTTTGCTTCCCGCAGGCGCGTGTGATGCAGGAGCAGAAGTCTTGCACCCTCTAAGGAGCTATTTTTCACCAGTTGGTATTTCTCACGGGGAAAATCAGGAAAAATGCCGATGGTAATGGCAGACTCCAAATCCGAGTGGGCAGGAAATGCGCCCGACAAATACAGATGGGCAATATCCTCAGCGGCAACTCCCGCCGTTTCCAGGATGCAATCCACCATAGTATAGGCGGCGGCCTTCGTATCCAAATACTGATGAATATCGGTTTGGGAGAAATACAGAAGCTTATCATCCACTATCGCATACACCACGGCATATTCCTGTTCTTCCTCCAAAAATATAATACGCTCCGAGGCGGCAGGCTCCAGCGTACCGGCAATATTGATCCAGCCGTTGATGCGCATCTGTGCCAGCAGGTCAATGATTCCACTGCCACAGATCCCTACAGGCTTTTCGTTGCCAATGGTGGTGTAGCGCAGTGTGTTTTCCTGAATTTTCACTGAATCGATAGCCCCGGAAGCCGCGCGCATACCAAATTTGCTGATATAACCCTCCAAAGCAGGGCCTGCCGCACCCGCACCGGCAACCATCCAATGCTTGTTTCCAATGACCAGCTCACCGTTGGTGCCGATGTCGAAAAACAGGTTCGTCTCCTCTTTTTTGTGAATATCCAGCACCAGCAAGCCGCTGACAATATCGCCGCCCACATAATTGGATGCGGAAGGAATGATATATATCAGCCCATCGAACTCCATCCCAAGCTCCCTTCCCCACAGGAAGCCGGGGGCCGTGCTGACAGGCGCAAAGGGAGAGGCAAACACCGTCCATCCATCCAAGCCCAACAGGAAATGGATCATGGTCGTATTGCCGGATACGATCATGATAGGACTTCTGCCCGCATCGATACCCGTACTCTCCGTCAACTGCTCCAACAGGTGGCGGAAGGTCTGCGTTGTTTCTCTTTGCAAATCTGCGGCGTGCCCTTTTTCTTCCAAGGCATAGGTGATACGGGTGAGAATGTCCGTGCCGTAACGCACCTGACCGTTTACGGCAGTCTCCTGCCCAATGACAGCACCGGACTGTAGATCCACTAACTGCATCACAATGGTGGTAGAGCCATAATCCACCGCAAGGCCGTAGTGATGCGCTGTGGTATCTCCCGCCTCTATATCGGTCACAACCCAATCCAATTCCCGATGCACCAGTGTAACGGTAATGTCAAATCCCGCCTCGCGGCACAAGGGATAGAGCTTTTGCAACACCTTGAGCGGAACAGTTACATGCTCATAGCCCAAGGCGTGCAACGCGAATTCGATGCGCCTATGGTCGCTG
>JAZOAV010000098.1:0-16563 GCA_045595645.1 Faecousia sp. | reverse complement strand
ACCGTGATTATTTCCTCTCAGATCACTCAGGGTACTTTTGTGGCAACCGCAAAGGAAAACCTGATTGTTTACTACCTGACCATGAATGGCGACATCGCCGCTGCGTTCAACCTGACTGCCGACGAGACCGGCTTCATCGGTATCAAGTCCGGCTATCAGAACGAGGAGCGTGCGCAGATCGAGTCCCTGGTTATGTCCGGCATCCAGTTCCTTGTCGAGTACGCCGCTGGCGTTGTCAAGGGCACTATTGGCGGCGCTTAATGTACAGAGTTGTACATAAGTTCTACGACCTGAAAGATAACAATCACGCCTATTCCGTGGGGGACACATTCCCCCACAATGGCGTTGAGGTTGATGCTGTACGGATCGCAGAACTGGCAAGCGATAAGAACCGGCTGGGCGTTCCGCTGATTGAAGAAATCCCGGAAAAGCCGAAGCGGACACGGAAAAAGAAAGACGAAGAATAACGAAGGAGGCGGCGTGATGCTTGACAAAATCTTGCGTGAACTTGGCTGGTATCGTAGACCGAACCAGTATGTTGACCGTATCGAGGTTGGCAGGTTTACCATTGAGGGCGGCAACATTACGCCGTCTGAATTTTTGGAAGAAAAAGAATACTTCCGTATCGTTGGTAGCAAGTTGAATGATGGCTTGTATCAGTATCCCGCTACTGAATTGACCAACGAAACATTTGATGGGGCGGTATGGGTAATGCGGTTGCCTCCTGCCGTCGTTACCCTCGCTCAAGAAATTGAAAAATACGAAAAAAGTGATGCAGGAAAACCAAGCGCATTTACCAGTGAATCATTTGGTGGCTATGCTTATTCTAAAGCCACAAACGCAAAGGGCGTTCCCTTATCTTGGAAAGGCGTTTTTGAAGATGACCTGCGTCCGTGGCGTATGATTTAGGAGGGTTTTGGTATGAGCCTTTTAACGCAAGCGATGGAAGATGTCGTTTTGATGGAAAAGAAGCGTGAGCCTGACGGCGAGGGTGGATTTCTCCCCGCCGTTTGGGTTGACGGTGCATCTTTTAAGGCGGCTATCACTTTTAATTCCTCTATGGAAGCAAGGGCGGCTGAAAAGCAAGGTGTAACAAGCCGATACACTATCACCGCTCCGCTGAACGCAAAACTTGAATACCACGATGTAATCCGCAGATTGCGCGATGGTAAGGTGTTCCGAATCAAGTCCGATGGCGACGATGTGCAAACACCGAAAAGTGCAACATTCCAGTTTTTGCAAGTTGAAGCGGAAGAATGGGAGTTGCCTGTATGACAAAAGCGGCTGCAATTTATCAGTTTTGGTCTGGATTTGGCTTGACCGCCTATGAGGAGAACACAGTTCCCACGGATGCGGTTTTTCCGTACATCACATATCAGCTTGTCACAGACAGTTTTGACCGTGAGGTTGCTGCTACCGCCTCCCTGTGGTATCGCTCCGAAAGTTGGACGGCTATCAATGCCAAAACGGAAGAAATCTCTGCCCATATCGGCTTGGGCGGTAAAATTATCAAGTGTGACGGCGGTCGCATTTGGATTAAACGAGGTCAGCCGTTCGCACAGAATATGGGCGACGAAAGCGACGACCTTATCAAACGCAAATATTTGAATTTGACCGTTGAATATTTAACGGCTAACTAAAAGGAGAATACTTTATGTGGAGAGCGACAAGAATTTCCGCTGATGCTGCGGATAAGATGCAGATTAACGCAGGTCTTTTGCTGAACAACTTTGATGTGACAAACCCCGTTGAGCCTGCCGATGAAGATATTGTTTGCGAAACTACCGGCGATTTCTCCATTACCTGTGTGCCTACCACAGAGGACTTTTTTGCCGATGTGAACAATGCTCCTACCAACACAAAAGAGGGCAAGCAGATTACTGGCTGGGAGTGCAGCCTGGGTGTTACTGCGCTGTCCATCACCGAAGAAAACCTGATCCTGTCTTTGGGTGCAGCCGATGTAATGGAAGATGGTGGTGTTCGTCCCCGTCACACCTACAAGGCAGAGGATTTCAAGTCCCTGTATTGGATCGGTGATATGATTGACGAGAACAAGCTGTTTGCCATCGTTATGGACGACACCGTTTCTACTGGCGGCCTGTCCTTTACTTCCACAAACAACGGCAAGGGCGGTCTTGCATTGACCCTTATGCCCCATTCCACCATCACCAACATTGAGAAAGTGCCTATGGCATTCTACATTCTCGAAAAGGTCGATGAATCCGTTTAATTAAAAATAAATAGGAGGCTTTGAAAAATGAAACTTTCCGAACTTAGCACCGAAAGAGCAACAGATGTATTGTGCGAGATTGCGCCTTATGCTATGGCTATTATGACCGATGAGGAATTGATGGCAGAGTTAAAAGAGGCGGTTGATTTCAAGGATGCCAACACAATGGCTGAAAAGATTGCACTTACTGTTGGCAAACTGTCCAAAATTCTCCCCATTCTGCTTAAAAAGCGGAGAGAAGAATTGTTTGGCATTTTGGGTGCGCTGAATGAAAAGTCTGTCGAAGGCATCGCAAAGCAAAATATCATTGTAACGATGAAACAAATTCGAGACATTTCCAAAGATAAGGAATTGCTTGATTTTTTCAAATCCTGCACGGATGCGGAGGAGAGCGAGTAATTCGCTCTCTTTTTTCCTATCCGTGCAAACTTGGAATAAAAGCGATCCTTGCGACATTGCCTTATAAAATAAAAGCAGATACAGAACAAGAAATATGGCGAGATTATATGGCTAAATGTGTACGGCTCTGCACAGAAAACACGGCAGGTCTTTCACAAGGTCAATATCTTACTGTGGAATATGAAGATATAATCCACAAAAAACCTCAAATAAAGCAAAAACAAGGTGAGGCTACTGAAAAAATAAGAGCCAAATTGAGGTGATAAATTGAATTTATTTGAATTATTCGTAAAAATTGGCGTTGACGATCAGGCAAGTAAAAAGCTGGCTGACATTAGTGGAAAGCTTGGAAAGGGCTTGAAAAAAGCGGCTAAAATTGGTACGGCGGCTGTTGGTGTGGCTGCGGCTGGTCTAACGGCATTGACAAAAGCGGCTGTTGATAACTATGCAGAATACGAGCAGCTTGTTGGCGGTGTTGATACTCTGTTTAAGAGTTCGAGCCAAAAGGTACAGGAATATGCCGCCAACGCATACAAAACCGCCGGTATGTCTGCCAATGAATATATGTCCACCGTTACCAGCTTTTCCGCAAGTCTTTTGCAATCGCTTGGAGGTGACACAGACAAGGCGGCTGAATACGCAAACCAAGCATTGACCGATATGAGCGACAATGCAAACAAGATGGGCACAAGTATGGAAATGATACAGAATGCCTATCAAGGATTTGCGAAGCAAAACTATACAATGCTTGACAATTTAAAGTTGGGCTACGGCGGCACAAAAACCGAAATGGAGCGTTTGATTGCCGATGCCGCAAAACTTGACAGTAGTATTCAAGCCAATGATTTGTCTTTCGGAAATATTGTCAAAGCGATCAACGCAGTACAGACAGAAATGGGCATTACTGGCACGACTGCAAAAGAGGCGGCAAGCACTATTCAAGGTTCTGTCGGTATGATGAAGTCATCTTGGACGAACCTTGTAACAGGAATTGCGGATGAAAATGCAAATCTTGATGTGCTTATTACGAATTTTGTTGACAGCGTGGGAACAGTTGCTCAAAACATCGTACCCAAAATTGGCACGGCATTGAATGGTGCATCGAAGTTGGTGCGTGATTTGATACCCGTCATCGTACAGGAAATACCAAAACTAATTAACGATAATTTGCCAGTTTTGGCAGAAGCGGCAATTTCCATTATACAGTCCCTGGTGGACGGCATCAGCGAAAACCAAGAAATGCTGATGACCACGGCAATTGAAACAATCACATATTTGGCTGAAAGTCTTATCACGATGTTGCCCCAAATCGTCCAACTCGGTTTGGATTTGATCATTTCTTTGGCAAACGGAATCTCGGAAAGTTTGACGGAATTGATCCCGACAATAGTTGGTGTGGTTTTGCAGATTGTAAACACATTAACCAACCCGGAAAATTTGGCAAATTTGGTGGATGCAAGCATTGCAATTATAATGGGATTGGCTGACGGCTTAATTACAGCACTTCCGATGTTGATTGACCAGTTGCCAATTATCATTGATAACATTATTGTTGCAATTACTGAAAATTTGCCAAAAATCATTGAAATGGGCATTGAACTGGTTATAAAATTGGCGGCTGGTTTGATACAGGCCATTCCGCAGTTGGTGTCTAAAATTCCGCAGATTATCACATCTTTGGTCAATGGCTTTGTGTCTTATTATTCTAAAATCTTCCAAATTGGTAAAGATTTGGTATCCAAAGTGGGCGAAGGATTTAAGAATATGCTGTCAAGTGCAAAAACTTGGGGCAAGGATATGATTGATAATTTTATTGGTGGTATCAAACAGAAGTGGGAAAACCTTAAAAATACTGTTTCAAATGTTGCACAGTCTGTAAAGGATTTTCTTGGATTTTCTGAGCCAAAAAAAGGGCCGCTTTCCAATTTCCACACCTATGCCCCGGATATGATGGATTTGTTTGCAAAAGGCATCCGGGATAATGAGGATGTTATCACAGACCAAATCGAAAAGTCTTTTGATTTTGGCGAGCGCACAATGAAGTTTGGTGCAGAATATGGTGGTGGATATGGTGGGACATTGGCTGGCGGTGCTTTTGGCGGCACTTCCATTGGCAATATTACCATCAACATTGACGGTGCAAAGTACAGCGACGAACAAAGTCTTGCTTCTGCAATCGCATTGGAAATCCAAAATATGACCGACAGGAGGGCGGCTGTTTATGCTTAACGAAACATTTTACCTTGACGGCATTGACGCAAGGTCGGTTGGTATTCAGTTGCAAGCACCGATTGAGTTTAGCGAAGCCGTTCCCATTTTCGAGGCGCAGACAATTCCCGGTCGAAATGGTGATTTGATTTGGGAAACTGGCAGTTATGAAAATCGTGGCGCATCGGCATCTTGTTTTTGCTTGCAGAAAGATGTGGAAAAAGCAATCAGTTCCGCTGGCCGGTTTTTGATGGGCAAAAAGGGGTATCGTCGCCTGGAAACAAGCAACGACCCCGACCATTACTGGATGGCAAGGGTAGAAAATTCTCCAAGAATCGAACAGAGATTGCGAACCCTTTCCCCGTTCGAGATTGGATTTGACTGCAAGCCGCAGCGTTTTTTGAAATCTGGCGAACATGCGATTGAGTTTTATGCGAACGGCGTTCTTTTTAACCAGTATGGTCAAATCGCTTTGCCGTTCATCACCTTGTATGGACAGGTCGCAGGAAGCCTTACAATCGGTGATTGCATGGTTGAGGTAAAAGCGCTTGACGGTGTTCTTTACCTTGACAGCGACACGCAGAACGCCTATAATGACAGTGGAAACCAAAACTTGAATATCAATGCTCCAATTTTCCCTGTTTTGGGCGATGGAGAAATACCGATTGCTTTCAGTGGTGGCATTGAACGAGTTGAAATTATACCGAGGTGGTGGGAACTGTGAGTTATCCTATTTTATATAGCGCAACGGAAATGAATTTTGACCATAATGGCATCGGTATTCTTTCCGCCTGTGTATCCTGCGAAGTCACAGAAGAAGCTAACGGCATCTTTGAATTGGCTATGACTTATCCTATGGACGGCATCCATTACGAGTACATTGCAGACAGAGCAATTATCAAGGCAAAGGCAGACCAATTCCGTCAGCCTCAGTTATTCCGCGTGTATGCTATCAGCAAGCCTATGTCGGGCATTGTAACGGTCTTAGCGGAGCATATTTCCTATGACCTATCTGGCATCCCCGTGAAGCCTTTCTCCGCTGATATGGCATCCAGCGCCCTTGCGGGGCTAAGAAACAATGCTGTCGCGGATTGCCCGTTTGAGTTTTGGACGGACAAAGACACAAGCGCAAAGTTTAATGTTCCAACGCCTGCATCCATTCGCTCCCGTTTGGGTGGCGTTACTGGTAGCATTTTGGATGTATATGGTGGCGAATACGAATTTGATAATTATACAGTAAAACTGCATAATAATCGAGGTGTGAACCGGGGCGTGTCAATTCGATACGGAAAGAATTTGACCGATATTCAGCAGGATCAAAATTGTTCCAATGTTGCAACGGGTGTTTATCCTTATTGGGTTGATGGCGAGGGTAAAAACCTTGTCGAGCTGCCGGAGCGGATTGTAAACTCTCCCGGCACATACAGCTTTGTAAAAATTCGCACACTTGACCTGTCGAGCGAGTTTGAAACACAACCAACCGTGGAACAGTTGCGGTCAAAGACCGAAAGTTATATAAGGACAAACAACATCGGTGTCCCCGTTGTTTCTTGGTCTGTTTCGTTTGAGCAGTTGTCAAAGAGCGAGGAATACAAGCATTTAGCGTTGCTTGAGCGTGTGAGCCTGTTCGATACTGTCAATGTCGAGTTCCCGGCTTTGGGTGTTTCTGCAACGGCAAAGGTTGTAAAAATGGTCTATGATGTCATCGCAGACCGTGTTAAGTCCGTTACCCTTGGATCTGTTCGTGCGAATATCGCAGACACGATTGCTAATCAGCAACAGGGAATTCAACAAGCACCTACAAAAAGCGACTTGAAAAAGGCGCAGGAAGCCGCAACGGCTTGGCTGACAAATGGAAAGGGTTACAAAGTTGAACGCCGTGACGATTTGGGCAGAGTGATTGATACCCTTTATATGGACACACCGGACATTGAAACGGCAGTAAATATTATGCGTGTCGGTCAGTCTGGCATAGGTTTTTCCCACAATGGAGTAAACGGCCCTTATCTTTCCGCTTGGACTATTGATGGAAGTTTTGTTGCTGATTGGATTACAGCGGGAACACTTAATGCCGCATTGGTTAAAGTTATTAACCTAATAGCGGAGCAGCTTAGTTCTGTTAGTGAGCAGTCTGAGGTTCGTATTAGCGGTGCAAAATTTAGAATGTTTTACAATAACAGAGAGACTGTTTATATAAACAATGAATTTGGAAATTCCGCACAATTAGGGTTCCGCGTTTTTGATGAAAACGGAAGCTTAAAACAGGCTGGATATTTTAATGCACACCAAATTGAGTTTGGCGGAGCAGGTGCTGGCGACAGAATGTATATTGGCGTGGACACGAACACAATGATTCCATATATGACATTGCCAAATGATCCCGACAATATGCGATATCTTTCTTGGGAATACAGTTCCGAATTTGGGAAATATATTCTTTGCGGCAATTAAGGAGGGGCGTAAATGATTGTAACAAAAAGAATAGCTTTTGATTTAACCCAGATGGGCGCACCTAATTCTGTTTACGCAGTACAGGACGACAGGTCAAGCAGAAAGATCGAGATTGAGATTTTTGAAAACGGAGTTCCTTGGGCGCCTCCGGACGGAAGTAATGTTGTGATATCATACCGAAAACCAGACGGGAAGGGTGGAATCTACGATACACTTCCAGACGGATCTGTTGCTTACACTATCGCCGGTAATGTCGTATCGGTTGTACTTGCTCCGCAGGTATGCACGGTCCCCGGTGTTGTCAAGTTCACCGTTGGATTTCTGGAAGGACAGCAAAGCCTTTACGCATTCCATATTGATCTTAATGTACAGCCGAATCCGGGCGTTTTGGCGGATTCTGAGGACTTCTATAAGGTCAGCGGGATACTTCCTGCGTCCGGATGGGAGCCAAACATGTACCTTGCAACCGACGCAAACGGAAATGTAACCGTAAAGGCCGGAGGCGGTGGCGGAGGATCTGGAGAAAACGGCGCCACATTTATTCCATCGATAAGTGATGGCGGCGTAATTTCCTGGACAAACGATAAAGGCTTGGATAATCCAGATCCCGTGGATCTTGTGTCGAAGGTGGTATCAGCCCTCCCTGTCTATAAATTGGAGGTGGAAGACGCGTGAGCCAGTATAGCTTAACAGTAAAGCCGGGTGTTCCGAAGCGTTTGCTTACTTCCGGGAAATACTGTGACCGGGATATTGTGGTCAGTACGGAAGTAAAGCTTGGCACCAAAAACATAAATAAAAACGGAACCTTTACCGCAGCCGGAGAGGGTCTGGACGGTTTCAGCTCGGTATCTGTCAACATCGTTCCCGGGATTGCGTTCGGTGCTTCCGAAGAATTTACATTTGCTACAAGAAACATCACAAGCGGAAGCACATCCTATTCAGCCAGCTATGAATACGCAGACAATGTTGAAATAGTAAACGACGCTGTTGCATTGTCGAATCCGACTACGGACACATTTAAAAGTCTTTCTAATTTTAAGGAACTTACTGAAAAATTCTTCCAAAAGTCCGGAGTCGTTTATTATGTTCCCGCAGATTCAAACATTCGTGAAACAGCAATCGAAGGCGCTGCTAACGCGACAACTGGATACAAAATAGTGGGCGATGTGCAGCGTGTTTCTGTTGATTCCGGCGCCACCTTCGGCACGAAGGAGATCACAGAGAACGGCACCTATGTGGCATCGGATGACGGTTTCGACGGATATGAGTCTGTGAATGTAAATGTTCCTCTGGGAGCGCAGATAACACAGCAAGGCAGTGTCCTTGTAATTCGATAAAGGAGGGATTCTATGGCAGAAAACATAGTTGTGAACGGGCAGACATACGAGGATGTTGACAGTCTCAACGCTGTAAACGAAGTCGGAGAACCTGTGATGTTTTATCCCGATGCTATCCGCTATGTGGAACAGAACCTTACACCGGAACAACAGGCGCAAGCTAGAGACAACATTGGTGCTATTAGTGCAGATGAAATACAAACAGGTGGAGGTGTTTTTGTTGCCACCTATGGTGAAACTACTCTCACTGAGATTAAAGAAGCATTCGATGCTGGCAAGACTTGCGTATGTTCTGGTACATTTTATACTGGTAATGAGGTGCTTCCGCTTGTACGGTTGACATCAAGCAGTGCAAGTTTTTCTGCACCTAATGCAGCAAAAGATACTAACGGGAAAGACCAAATATATATCGCAATTGGCATAGTATCAAGTGACGGGACATGGAGAGCGTATAAATTCGAGACTGAACATGAAATTAATAATAATTACGAATATGCCATACCAACCGAAAAAGCCGTTTATAATTACGCACAGCCCAGAGGTAATTATCTCACCAACGATGAACTGTCCGGTGCTATAGATGCAGCATTGGCACAGGCAAAAGAAAGCGGTGAGTTTGACGGAAAAGACGGTGAAGATGGACAACCCGGTAAGGATGGTGCAGACGGTCAGCCCGGTAAAGATGGCGCTAATGGTGAAGACGGTGTAAGCCCCACTGTTACAGTCAGTAAGTCCGGTAAAGTTACCACTGTAACAATTACCGACGCAAACGGCACTAAGACCGCAACAATCAATGACGGTGCGGATGGTGCTAAAGGTGAAACCGGTGAGCAAGGTATTCAAGGTGAAAAGGGAGAAAAAGGTGATCCTGGTGAGAAGGGAGACAAGGGTGATAAGGGTGACACCGGTAATGCCGGTACATCCGTCACGGTTACAAGCGTAAGCGAAAGCTCCGCGGATGGCGGGAGCAATGTGGTTACCTTCTCCGACGGCAAGACCGTCACCATCAAAAACGGCAGTAAGGGCAGCACCGGCGCAACCGGTGCGACGGGTCCCCAGGGCATCCCCGGCGAGAAGGGCGAAAAAGGCGACAAGGGCGATCCCGCCGCAGGCGTGGAGCTTGGGTTCGCGGAAAGTCTGGAATGGCTGGAAGCAAACGGAGACACAGAAAAGCTATATGTTCTGGACGGATTTATCTACGCCTATCTGTTAGAAACCGGCCCAGCGTATACCAATCTGCTTACTACCGCTGTGGATGTGGACGGAACACCGTACAACGGCGGAAAGGGTTACAAAACCGGCTACCGCTTTTCTACAACGAATGGTTTAGAAAAAGCGGATAGTACATACTGCTGTACGGGATTTATCCGGGTTGATTCCGGTCAGATTGTCCGTGTGAAAAATATAACGAAAGCCAGTGCCGGTTCAGGAAGCGTTATATGGTTTAGATCGGATAGGATTGGCGAAAACAGACTGCTGCCGCCGATTTATGAATCCGAGTTTGACGGTTATCTTACCAATGGTATTTATGCTTTTACTGCTCCGACTAATTCTGCGTTATATTATTTTACGCTGTCCACAGGAACGATCGATGATAATACCATCATTACAGTGGATGAAGAAATTACAGAAAGCAGCGGCAGCTCTAATTATGCTTGGGTGAACACGGGTCACGCCTTTATCCCTGCGGATTATGACGATGAAATCGCAAATCTCAAACAGACAACCAATGTTCACACCGGAGAAATCAGCAATCTTAAAGACAGAGTGTCAAACCTTGAAGACGGCGTTTCCAATTTGACAGATGTGGAGAAACTGGCAAGAATCAAGAATTGGGATAAGCCCGTATATGATTATTCGCCTGTCACACTGCTATCAACAGAGCGGGCAAAACCGGCTTTGACGGCTTCCGACAGAACTGTGGATGCCGTATATGCGAAGTACAGGGCGTTGATGGCGAAACATCCGCGATATATCACAGAAACAAATCTGGGAAAGAGTACCGCTTCGGATTCTTTTGCCGCTGTCGATATTCTCCGGTTCGACTTTAAAGAACCTGACGGATTGGTGCAGTCTTCCAGTTACACCGTCAACGAAACAAAGCCTAAGATTATTTTGATGTGCGGTGTTCATTGTGAGTATGCAGGCATTTACGGCGTATATTACGCCCTTGAGGAAATCGCAGAGAACCCCGAGTTTGATGATATCCGCAGAAATGCCCACATCATTGTTGTGCCTTGCAGCAATCCGTTTGGATTAACTTCACAGGCGCAAATTGATGGTTGGCAAATGAGCCATGTCAATGCCAATGGTGTTGCGATCCACAACAACTTCGGCGTGGAGCATAACACCTACAATGCGGATGCCGTTGTGGGAGAATTTAACTACGGCGGCACAGAGCCTTATTCTGAGCTTGAAACGCAGTATATGGATAATCTCATGGCTGAAAACTCCGATGCAATAGCATTTGTGACTTGCCATAATTTCAACAACGATGTGGTATTTGGCAGCATGGCAATTTGGGCATCCTCTGCAACAGCTTACATGTGCAATCTTGCGTTCCGCTTGATTGATAAGATTTCAAAGGCTTGGCATAGCAAGTATGGAAGTAGTTTGCAGGAAGCAATCGACACATACAAAACCGATGCTCTGCCAGAAGGTGAAACCCGTCTTGGCTATGCTCAGTTTTCCACTTCTGCTGGAACGGAACAGCTGAACGCCACCAAGTACGGCATACAGGCTACCAATCTTGAAATCAGCGATAATATGAGAGTTTTCACAAATGCGCAATTCTCCGCTGATGTAATGACGCACGGAGCAGAAGTTTATGCGAACTTCTTCCGCACAATCCTTTCGGCATATGACCACAATGACAAAAAACTATATGGTGCGTAATTATGAGAAAAGCGTTACTGATTGTACTGGCGGTGCTGCTGATCGTCTTTGGCGGCTGTATTGGTGTGTGGGGAACATACCGCTATTATAACCCGCCGGCATACCCAGGGCCCGGAGACTGGAACGGAGACGGCGAACTGACCGTTGCGGACATTTCCGCAGCCATTTACCAGATCATCCACGGACCGGAGTACCCGGAATACGCCGCCGGATGATAACAAAATGATAGAAAGGGTGTAATATCTATGGCATTTAAAATCGCGTATTGCGCAGGACACCACCTTGGAAATTCCAAGGGTGTGCCGGTAAGTATGGGGCTTGGGGATATCCGGGAGTGGACGCTGAATGACCGGGTGGCGGATCACTTCGCAAAGGCGGCGCAGGAATATGAGGGCGTTGAGCTTCTGCGTACCGACGATCCTACCGGACAGACACTGATCGATATTCCGGAACGCTGTGCCGCGGCAAATAACTGGGGCGCGGATATCTACATCGACATGCACCACAACGGCGGCATCAACGGCGGCACCGGCGGGGGCGTGTGCGCCTTCAGCTACCCGGGATCTGAAAAGGGCAGGAAATGCCGGGACGCAATTTACTCCGCTGTAATCGCTGCCGGCGGTATCAAGGGGAACCGTTCCCAGCCGCTGATTGAAAAGGCGTTTGACTCCCTGCGCTACACTCACATGCCCGCCGTGCTGATGGAGTACGGTTTCATGGACTCCAAAACCGATGCACCCATCATCGTTACAGATGCTTATTCCAGACTTGTGGCATATGCCACTATGGCGGGCATTGCGGAGGTCGCCGGACTGAAAAAGAAAGCACCGGCGCCGGTATACCGGGTGCAGGTGGGGGCGTTCCATGATCTGCAGAACGCGATTAACCTGCTGGATGAGCTGGAAGAAAAAGGCTACGAAGCCTTTATTGTGTGGTAAGGAGGTGGTGCCGATGCAGATTGTACTGACATGGCAGACTATTATCACGGCTCTCGCGGACCGGAAAACCTGGAGTAAATTACTGGGGGTCAAGTAAATGGAAATTTTGAAGAACTTTGCAAATCTTATCAAAGTCAAGACCATTGTTACATTGGTTGTTATGGCTGTATTCACCGTACTTGCCTTGCGTGGCGATATTACGGCTGACGATGCTATGATTATCATTTCTATGGTGGTGTCTTTCTACTTTGGAACTCAGGCTGAGAGAAAAGGCGGTGTGTAGTGTATGTCTCTTGAAGATCACGACATTGACCGGCTGAAAGAGATTTTGTCACCCGTCAAGAATGCCAAGCGCAGACAGACAGCTTTGAAAGCAAGCTGAATAAAGACCTTGTGCGGCTTGCTGTGATTGAAACCCAGCTTGGTCAAATCAAGTGGATTTTGACCGCTGTTGGTGGCGGTGTCATTACAATGCTTGTCAAGATGTTCTTTGGTGGTTGACATTTCTCTTTCGATTTGGTAAAATCACAAACAGGGGGCGGCGATAGCTACGCCGTAGGGATGGAATTGCCTCCCCATCCCTTTCCCCTGTTCAAACTTTGGAGGCAACGAAAATTTAGGAGGTAAAAACTATGGCAAACTGTGAAACCTGCAAGGGCAAGGAAGCCCACGCACCCGAAAGCGTACCCTATATCGTGCACGAATCGTCTATGGCAAGGATGGAGCGGCAAGTGAAAAGAGGCTGGATTGCCTTGATTGTTGCCGTCTGTCTGTTGTTCGCAAGCAATGTGGCTTGGTTATATTGTTGGATGCAATATGACTATTCGAGCGAAACTGAAGAATATATTTATCAGCAAGATGGTGAAGGAACAAACATCATCGGAGATAGTAATGAGGTGAATAATGGCGCAGAAAGTTACTATCCGGAAGAAGAAACGGACACGAACCCGTAAATCCGGCAATTCCAAAGGAACAAGAAAACGGAGGTAAAGTGCTTTGCTGAATGATTTTGAAATCATCACACGGCACTTCCCTGAAAATAACGATATCAAGATTTATCCCATTTCGGATGTCCATCTCGGTGCAGCCGAGCATTTGACAGCGGAGTGGGATAATTTTTGTAAGCGGATTTTGGAAGAGCCAAACAGCTATATCATCCTTGGCGGTGACTTATGTAACAATAGTACCCGTTCAAGTGTCGCAGATATTTTTGAAGAAACTATGCGACCGAGGGAACAGAAGCGGCAGATGGCTGAAAAGCTAAAACCACTCAAGGACAAAATTCTTTGTGCGGTTAACGGAAACCACGAACGGCGAAGCGGCAAAGATGCAGACGATGACCCTACATATGACATTATGTGCAAGCTGGATTTGGAGCATCTGTATCGGGAGAATATGGCTTTTCTCTGCTTGCGGTTTGGTAAGAAAGATGGCGATGGTAAACGCAATCCAACATATACCTTTGTTGTCACCCACGGCGCAGGAGGTGGCGGTTCTACTGGCTCAGCTGTCAATCGTGGCGAAAAGTTTGGCTATGTGGTAGATGGGATGGATTGTCTTGTTTTGGGGCATACGCACAAACCATATGCTATACAGCCAAGCAAAATATCCATTGACTTGCAGAACAACAAAGTCAGCCTAAAGCCGTTCAAGGTGGTTTCTATGACCAGTTGGCTTGCCTATGGCGGATATGCGGCACGGGCGATGCTCACCCCGTCCAGTTATGTACCGCAAGAAATCGTCTTGCGAGGCAACCGAAAGGAAATGAAGGTGATTATGTAATGGCACTTTATTATGTTGCACATCGTTATTGTGGCGATCCTGCCAACCTTGAACGGGCAAAGAAAATCACTCACGATTTGCAAGTGACCGATTTGGATAATTGCTACATCTGCCCCCTTTTGGCTTTTTCACACTTGAAATATGGAGAAATCCAGTACGAAAATGAAATCGCACTTTGCTTTGACTTTTTGGAAATGTGCGACAAGCTGATTGTGGCAAGTGAAATCAGCCAAGGTGTAAAACTTGAAATCGAACTTGCAGAAGGCTTGAAAAATTCAAACGGTGAGCCGATGGAGGTGGTCTATCTTGCGGAAAAGTACCGAAGCATATAATCTGTCAAGGTCTGAACTGCAATACCTTATCGACCAATGGATTTTCAATGAACGGCATCGTCTGATTTTGAGTGACCGGCTATTCAATGGCACGACCTATGAACGGCTTGCGGAGAAATACGACCTGTCAACGCAGCAAGTAAAGAACATCGTTTATAAGGCGATGGACAGGCTGGAAAAACATTTGTAAATTATTATTGACAACCGAAAATGGTCTTGTTATAATAAAGATGTTCCAGCCCTAACTTGTGGAACACTCCTTTCTGCATTTGTGGATTGTACGGACTATAAGGAATACCACCGCACCCCCAACATATGCGGTGGTAATTTCTAAACCAATTGAGGTATTTTATGGCTGAAGTAATCGTTCACAAATATGTTGAACCCAATTTGAAAAAGTTGAAGAAAAACGAAAATGCAGATTGCACAAACTGCATTCTTTCCGAAAAGACACCGCTTTTAGATGGCGATGAGGGCTATCTTTGCAAGGCGGCTCTGTATGACATCAAGACCCTTGCTTGTTATGTGCCCAAAGAAAACTAAATAAGCCCCTTTCTGCGCTCCCTACGCATATCGGTACTGGTACTGCCGTTATGCAAGGGAGCGTTTTATTATCAAAAGTTTATCAAAAGCCTATCACAGACTTTCTTGTTTGCGGTAGGCTTTTTTGTTATGCTTTCAACAGAAAAGGAGGCGATTTTTTGACCATCGAAGAATACATCAAGAGCAAGCCGAAATTTGAACTTGTGCCGTTTGCCACGGTTTACACGACCATTATGGAACTGATAAACGATGGCTTTATAGAGCAATCAGCATTTGAGAAAGGCGGTGGCGAAAATGTGGCAACACATAAACCCCAACCCGAAAAACAAGTCTGTTGGGGATTGTACAGTGCGGGCGATTTCCACAGCAACCGATAACGGATGGATGGAAACATATCTTGACCTTTGCCTTTTCGGTCTGCTTATGGCAGATATGCCGTCAGCCAACAGCGTGACAACAGCCTACCTACGCAATAAGGGTTTTCGCCGCCGCACCATTCCCGACGATTGCCCAGATTGCTACACAATAGAGGATTTCTGCAAAGACCATCCAAAGGGAACATTTGTGATCGGCACGGGTAGCCATCTAACAACCGTCATTGACGGGACATTGTGGGACTCGTGGGACTCCCGAAACGAAACACCCGTGTATTACTTTGAAAGGATTGAGGAATGATGTACAACAATCAACCTTATTATGGCTATCAGCCTACATACTACGGCAATAACGGGGCTATGCCCGACAATTTGTCGCAGTTAAGAATGAACCAGGGGCAGATGCAAAACCCCGTTATGGCGCAGGCTGCGCCCCCACAGACGCAAGCGCAGCCAAACAGCGGATTGATTTGGGTTCAGGGTGAGGCTGGTGCAAAGTCCTACCTTGTCGCACCCGGCAATACTGTGATGCTGATGGACAGTGAGGGCGAGCGTTTCTATTTGAAATCCGCTGATGCAAGTGGTATGCCTATGCCGTTGCGGATATTTGAGTACAAAGAAACGAATGAAGCGGCTTGTAAGACTTCCAGTGGCTCTGTAAGCGTACTTGACAAACTGGACGATAGATTTGTTACCCGTGAAGAATTTGAGCGTAGAATTGCGTCTGTCGGCTCTGGGTGCAAGTGCAAAGAAAAAGCAAAAAAGAATAATTTGACGGAGGTTGTGGAAGATGGCGAATAATCCCCTGTTTAATGCTTTGGGTGGTCGGCAGATGAACCCGATGGCAAACCTTGTAGCAGAGGCAAAGCGGTTACAGCAAACTTTACAGGGCAACCCAAAAGATGAAGTGCAGAAGATGTTGAACGATGGCAGGCTTTCGCAAGCGCAGTTTAACCAGTATGCACAGATGGCTACACAAATTATGTCCGCTATGGGCGGTAAACTTTGATATTGAGCCAGTCCGGAATGGCTGAATATAAAATATTTTAATAAAGGAGAAATTCCAATGAGTTT
>JAZOAV010000097.1:0-6863 GCA_045595645.1 Faecousia sp. | reverse complement strand
CTCTGTGCCTCTGCACCGTAGCGGAGCAGGTCTGCACACAGGGTCAGCATTTTGCTGTCGGTGGTGCTGCTCAGCATTCCGTAGGCGTAGGAGGCCACGCTGTAGCTGTCGGTTGCGGAAAGATATTCCTGCGTACCCTTGGTCATGTGCAGGGTGGCATCCACCATATCGCCCATGCGCACGGCGGTCATGCCCGTCAGAGTGAAATAGTAGTAATTTCCGCTGACAACAGGCTGAAGTTGCACGGTGGAAGCTCCTGTCTGTACATTGCCTTCGTATTCGGGCAGTACTACCGTCAGATAATAGCTGTCATATTGCGCCAAAGCATTTTGAGGAACCGCAAAGGTGATGGAAATATCGCTGGCCAAGTCCAAAGTGTGGTAAATGCGGATGCTTTCGTCCACGGTCACTTCCTTGGCTCCGCAGACGCAGGAGCCGTCTGCAAATGCGTGTGCCTCTGTGACGGTCTCGTTGCAGAGGGAACAGATGATGCTGTGAGTACCGTCGCCGTTGTCCTGACAGTGGAATTGGTGCGCCTGACAGATGAAGGGAAGGCCATTGTTCACGGCATCGTTGCGCACCCACAGGCTGACAAGACGGTTCAGCTTTTGGGGAACATCAGCGGCCTTCAAATCCGCAATCGTGGAGCCTGCGCCGCCGAGCCCGCTGTTCTTGGGGTAGTAGCAGAAGCTCGCAAGGCCGTTGTTGTATTTTGTGGTGATGGCGTTGGCAAAGACACCGCTTGCCGTACTGCTGTATTGGCTGTAGCAGGTAATAATGTTGCCGCTGTTCTGGGCCGCAATACCGGCACTGCCTGCCTGGGTGGTGATGGAGCCCGTATAGGCACAGCTCAGAATCACGCCGTTATTCTCGCCGGCAATGCCGCCGTGGGAGTTGCCGCCGATGCGCAGTTCGCCGTACAGACCGTAGTGGTCAGAGATGGGATAGCCGCCTACTTTGTCCAGAGCCACTTTGTAGTATGGAACATCAATGTTGTTGGTAATGAACATAAAGTCCCCTCGGCTGGTAGCCTTTTCTTTAAAGGCACTGTAGGTGTTTTGATCTACGGGTGTGCCGAGGGTAACGGCGGCATAGCGCGCCTCTGTCAGTTGCTTGCTCAGGTTCTTTGCCATGTTGGAAGTGGGCTGAGCGTTGAAATCACCGATAATGTGGAAATAAACCTCGTGATGGCCTTTGTCGTTGTACTTCTTGATCAGGGCGTTCATGCGATTCATAATCAGCTCCATGCCTTTGTCACGGGCCAGCTCGACCTCGTGATCCAGATGGGCATTGGCGGCAATGATGATCATGCCGTTGGTCTTGGTTTGCAGAACGGCATAACTGCAAGTGCGATAGTGGGTAGCGCCCCATCCGTAGGACATGGTGTTGGGCGTTTCACTGAGCCAGAAGGTGCCCTTTTCCAAGGCAGTGAATTTACTGCTCTTCCAGTAGAGGGGACAGCCCGCCTCCTGATTAGAGGTGTTGCCGAAGACACATTGCTTGTCATATCCCGTGAGAACGCTCTCAATGGCAGATTTCCACACGGAATCGTACTCTTGGAAGCCCACGATGTCGGGGTTGTAGTTCTTCAGGAAGGTTTTCATGCGGGGAATGCGTTCCTCCACGGAGTTGGGGGAGGGGTCGTTGGCTCGGGAGTAGCGCACATTCTGACACAACAATGTATAATCATAGGTTGTCCATGTGGACTGCACATCAGCAGAGCTTTCACAGCCCATGATCAGACCTGCATCGTTTATGCCTACCACACTGCCCGTATTGGTCTTGCCGGAGACGGTTGCGTTCTCCACACGGAGGAATTTCACCGTGCCGTGCTTGAGATAGCCGATCAGACCTTGGGCATTGTCGCCTGTAATGACAAAATTCTTAAAGGTATGGCCCATGCCGTCCAAAACACCGCTGAAGGGTGCGGATTTGGTGCCCATGGCGGGTATGGTCTGGCCGCCGAAGTCTAAATCGGCCGTGATACGCACATATTTGTCGCTGTAATTGGTTCCTGCGTTGACGGCGTTGACAAAGGCGATGTATTCATCGGTGGTGCGGATTTCCATGGGAGTGGCCCACTTGGCGTAGAGAGTCTTGTTTCCGGTGCTTTCAGGGTTGATAACTGCCATGGGCTGTCCGGCGAAATTGGATTGCCCGAACCAACCTGCAAAGGCATACCCTTCTTTGGAAATCATGGTGCTGTCGGGGAGACCTGCGCCGGAGGCGCGGATATAGGAGGACACACCTGCGCCGTTCCAAAGACCGCCATTTGCTTCGTAGCTGATGGAGAAGGGGACACCTGTGGGGTAGGCATAGGAGGTAATGGCATCGGGAGCGGGGAAGGGAGCAGTGCCGTAGTAATTAGCGGCGTTGGTGCAGGGAAGGTCGTCGCCCAGGTTGGCGGTGATGGTTTGATAGTCCAGTTGGATGCCGTCGCAATTGGAGTACAGACGGGTACAGATCGCGGGCTGTTGATTTTGGGTGCATAGGGCGGGAATCAGAGGCGTGCCTGTGAAGACCTTGTTACTGGTCTTGGTACGGGAGGATGTGTTGATATAGGATGCCACAACACCGGATTGGAATCGCTGCAAATTGGTTGTTGCACCGGCAACGGAGGTGGCACAGGCGATGTTCAGGTAGAAGCAATCCTTGAATGCGGGTGTGTAGCCCCCCTTCACACGAGCCAGTGCCGCCGCTTCGCTGGGAGCGGTAATGATACCGGTATTGAAGCAACCGGTTAATTGAATGTTATCCTGCCCCCAGCCGGCAATGCCGGCGGCGCCTTTTACAACGGCGGTAACAGTGCCGAAGTTTCCGCAATAATTGAATACGGAGCTCATTCTTGCCACACCTGCCAGACCGCCGATGCCGTCTGTACCGGTGGTGGATTTGATGCTTGCGCCATTGGTGCAGTATTCAAAGGTACAGGCATCCGCATAACCTGTGATGCCGCCTGCACGGTTACCGCAGGTGACGGAGCCGTTGTAGATTTGCAGACCGTTAAAATATGCCTGATAACAGCTTCCGAAGAGGCCACCGCCGTTGAGGGCGGTGTCGTTAACCTTCAGATTGAATACGCGGAACTTATTTCCGTAAAATTTGCCGGAGAAAGACTTGGACCAATCGCTGTTGGAAACAAACTTGCCGATGGGAGTATGTACCGCATAGTCCATATTGATGTCGCCCAGCATATAGAAGCTCTTTCCTGCGAAGGTCTTGCCACTGTTGACAGCGGTGCCAAGTGCAGTGAAACCGGCGGGATTGGTGACGACATAGATGCTCTCGTTGGGGAAACTGCTGTAGTCTGCGATATTGGCCGCATCAACCGTTACGGTGAGGGAGGCGTCCTTGTTGGGCATGATGAAGCTCCGTCCGTTTACGGTTCCTGCGTTGGAACTGAGGCTGACAGAAACAGAATCCGGTACGCCAACGGTGTAAGTATCGCCAGCATTGAAATAGAGGGTGGTTTTACTGCTTTTGCCTTTTGCAACATAGGTCACGGTGAGGGGATAGACGCCTGCTGTTTTGCGCAATTCGGGGAACAGTGCGCCCTGTGACCACACGGGAGCGCCGCCAAGAGGAGATCTCTTGTCCAGAACATGCGCCAAATAGCCACTGCCGAGATTATGGCGGGAGGCTTTGATGTCACCGTCTGACCAATCGTATTCCGTGTAGCTGCTGTCGAAGTAGTAGTTGTTAAACATGGCCTTGGACTTGTTGGACTCAATAATACTGCTGCTGTAGCGGCCGATGGCATATTTGGTCGTTGCTACAAGCTGGCCCATGTTGAAGCAGTTGTAGATTTGACCCACATAGCCCTCAGAACCGCCCTGACCCCAGCCGCTGATGCCGGCAGCAACATTGATGCCCGTGGCAATACCGCCGAAGTAACAGTTTTTGACCACACCGCCACCGTGCATGCCGCCGACGATGCCGCCAACGGAGAGAGAATTGTAGCCGCCGGAGATGGTAATGCTGGAGGTGCTCCAGCAGTTTTCGATAAGACCTTTTTCCACGATACCTGCCAAACAACCGGCTCGCCAGCCGTCCTTGCTGCAGGTGGCTGTGAAAATGCCGGCCTCCATGCCCAAGTTTCGGATCACGCCCGTGGATGTCACTTTGCCGATGAAGCCGCAGTTGAGATCACTGGTAGTGACCGTCAGACGCTTGACTGCATGGAAGCTGCCGTCAAAGGTACCTGCGAAGCTGACAGGGGGCGTATAGGAAAAGCCGTTCATGTCAATGTCGCAAATCATGTACAGGGTCTTGCCGGAAAAGGTGTTGCTTTGTCCCAATTTGGAGAATTTCTGCAAGCCTTCGGGAGTGGAAATCTGGAATGCCGCAGAATTGGGGTACTGCTCGTAGAGCAGAATGTCAGGGATGCCTTCGGCAGCCTGTACCTCTACAGGAGAAAACTCCAGCGTAGGGAACAGAGTGAGAACACAAGCCAAAGCCAAAAGGAAGCTGAGGACTCTTTTTGCCATATTTTGTGGCTCCTTTCGTCACATATTGCCTCTATATTTTATCAAATTATGGAAGAATAGTCAACTTGTTTACACTGTCAATATGAACGGAAAAATCCCCTCCCGCGGGGGAGGGGATCACTATCAATGCTTATCCAGATAACGGCAGGCGTTCAGTGCGGCAGTGGCACCGTCAGCAATGGCGGTGGCGATTTGGCGATAGGCCTTGGTGCGGCAATCGCCGGCCACGAAAACACCTTCTGTTTCGGTGCGGCAACCTTCGTCAGAGACGATGTAGCCAAATTCATTCAGCTTGGAAAGCTTTCTGTAGGGATCGTTTTCCGGCTCCGTGCCAATGGCCAGGAACAGGCCGTCAATCTCCAAACGGCTGTCTGTGTTGGTTTCCGTGTTGTGCAGGGTGACGGCACGAAGGGTGTCGTCACCCTCATAGCCGCTGACAACGGTGCTGTAGAGATATTCCACATTGCTCCGTGCTGCCAGGGTATCAATCAGCTTTTGCTCACCTGTCAGGAAGGCAAGATTTTGCACGATGGTGACCTTACTGCACAGCTCGCTCAGCAGGACTGCTTCTTGCAGAGCAGTGTTGCCGCCGCCAATGAGGGCAATATGCTGTCCCTGATAAAAGGCTCCGTCACAAACGGCGCAGAAGGAAATACCGTTGCCGATGAATTCTTCCTCGCGAGGGAGCTGTAAGCGGCGGTGACGGGCACCGGCGGCAATGATCACACTTTTGGCTTCGTAAGTGCCCATTTCACCGTGTACGGTCTTACTTTCCCCATCGGTGACATCCACAACCGTATCCATGTCGATTTCTGCGCCCAAGGCAAGAGCCTGCTCCAGCATCTTCTGTGCCAGCTCGTTGCCGCTGATGGTCTCAAAGCCGGGGTAGTTTTCTAACTTGGGGGAGAAGGTCATCTGACCGCCAAAGGTGTCTTTTTCCAGAACGAGGACGGATTTGCCCGCCCGTCTGGCATAGATTGCGGCGGTGAGCCCCGCAGGGCCCGCGCCAATCACAATAATATCGTACATATCAACCTCTGTAGTTTTCCGCGAAAGCACGGATATTGGAGGGGTTCTCCACCTTCTGCAGAACGGTCTCGCCGTCTGTTACCAGCAGGGTGGGAGCCTGACGGATGCCGTACTTACGGGCGGCATCGGGGTTGTCGTTGACCACGATGGTCTCATATTCCAAGCCTGCATCAGACAGGAACTTCTTGGCCATGACGCACTTGGGGCAGGTGGCAGTGGTAAAGAGGATCAGAGAGCCCTTTGCCTGTGTAACTGCTGCTTCTTCCTCCTTGACATCGGGGGCCTCGTTAAAACGCTTCTCCATAGAACCCATAGGCTCGTAGACCTTGCGATCCTTGAATTCCTGAGACTTGCCGTCGTTCCAGTTCTGCACGGGACGGTAATAGCCGGTGATACGGCTGTAAACCTCGGTCTTGGATCCGCAGTGGGGGCAGGTGTACTGCTCGCCGTTGAGGTAGCCGTGCTCGCGGCAGACGGAGTAGGTGGGAGACATGGTGTAGTAGGGGAGACGATAGTTTTCGGAAATCTTCCGTACCAGCGTAGCAGCGGCCTTCCAATCAGGCAGCTTTTCGCCTAAGAAGGCATGGAACACGGTGCCGGAGGTATAAAGGGTGTGCAGCTCGTCCTGCATATCCAGTGCGGTGAACACATCCTCGGTGTAGCCGACAGGCAGGTGAGAGGAATTGGTATAGTAGGGAGTCTCGCCGGGCTTTGCGGCAGTGATGATGTCGGGGAAGTCCTTCTTATCGTGCTTGGCAAAGCGATAGGTGGTGGACTCGGCGGGAGTGGCCTCCAAATTGTACAGATCGCCGTACTGCTCCTGATAGTCGGACAGACGCTCTCTCATGTGATTGAGAACCTTCACGGTGAAGTCGCGGGTTTCCTTGTGGGTCATGTCCTTGCCCAGCCACTTGGCATTCAGACCGACCTCGTTCATACCGATCAGACCGATGGTGGAGAAGTGGTTGTCGAAGGTGCCGAGATAACGCTTGGTGTAGGGGTACAGGCCCTCGTTCATCAGCTTGGTGATAACGGTACGCTTGATCTTCAGAGAACGGGCGGCGATATCCATCAGGTGGTTCAGACGCTTGAAGAAATCAGCTTCGTCCGTTGCTAAATAGGCAATCTTGGGCATATTGATGGTAACAACACCGACAGAGCCGGTGGACTCGCCGCTGCCGAAGAAGCCGCCGGACTTCTTGCGCAGCTCACGCAGATCCAAACGCAGACGGCAGCACATGGAACGCACATCGCTAGGCTCCATATCACTGTTGACATAGTTGGAGAAATAGGGAGTGCCGTACTTGGCGGTCATTTCAAGTCGGAGGCCAAGCGGTCTTAGGAAGA
>JAZOAV010000096.1:0-15197 GCA_045595645.1 Faecousia sp. | reverse complement strand
ACAAATAACGGAACGCTGAAAGTCAACAACAATACGGCATCCACGGATGGCGGCGGTATCTACACCAAGATCAGCCTGACCTTGGGTAGTAACAGCACTGTTTCCAACAACAAGGCCGGTACTACCACCGCAGGTGGTCACGGCGGCGGTATCTATATCAGTGCCAATACCTTGACCGTAAACACTGCTACTATTAGCGGCAACGAGGCCATCGCAAATAACGACTCCGGCGGACAGGGCTTCGGCGGCGGTATCTATGTCAACACCGGCGCAACGCTGACCCTGACAGCAGGTACGCTCAGCGGCAACAAGGCCACGGTCAGCGGCACACCTGCCCAAACGGCTTTGGGCGGAGGTATTTACGCCAAGGGCAATGTGACCGTGAACGGTAATTTCACTATTTCCGGCAACCAAACGCCTCGTTACGGCGGCGGCATGTATTTGGCAGGTGGTACGGTTACTATCAACAGCGGCAAGACACTTACCGTTAACGGTACCAACAGAGCAGGTCAGTTTGGCGGCGGTATTGTGGTCAACAGCGGCAGCATTACGGGTGATGGCGCACTGACGGTCAGTAGTAACACTGCGGCCAGCGGTGGCGGCGGCATCTGCATGGATAGCGGCGGCTCCATAACCGTGAAGGGCACCGTTACCATCAACGACAACAAGGCTGGTGTGAAAGTTGACGGCACGAATGCCTCTTCCGGCAGCGGCGGCGGCCTGTATATAAGCGGCGCAAACGCCAGCTTCGCTCCCACGGGTGCAGTAAATATCCACTCCAATACAGCCATCTCCAACGGCGGCGGCATCTATCTCAGCAATGGTAGCTTTGCACCTACCACCGGAACGCTCAATATTCACTCTAATACGGCTACATCCAATGGCGGCGGCCTGTATTACACGGGTGGCAGCTTTGCTCCCACGGGAACCACCCAGTTCTATTCCAATACGGCAAGCGGCTTGGGCGGTGGTATCTATACCACGGCTACATGGACGATGGGTAACAATATCAAGGTCGGCTGCACTGTGGGTAGCGACAACCTGGGCAACACTGCCAAGGACGGCGGCGGTATCTATGTCAACGGCGGTACGCTGACTGCGAAGGGTATTCAGGTTCTTTACAATCAGGCAACCCAAAACGGCGGCGGTATCTATGTCAACAGCGGTACGCTTACATTTAATACAAGTAATCCCGGCGTCAACCATAACAAGGCGACAAGCAACGGCGGTGGCATGTATCTGAATGCCGGAACGACAAATATTGACGGTGTTCGCTTGTGGGTGGAAGGCAACACAGCCGTTGGATCGGCAAGCGACACGGCAACCGGAAATGGCGGCGGTATCTATGTCACAGGTGCAAACACGGAGCTCAAGACCTCCAATGCCGGTGCGTTTACCATTACCAAGGGCAATGTTGCAACAAATCACGGCGGCGGCATCTATCAGGCCAACGGTAAGATCAACTTTACCGGTACCGGTGGCAGCTACCTCGGCGGCTATGGAGCCAATGCAGGCAACACCGCAAAGTGTGGCGGCGGTGCTTACTTTGCAGGCGGTGCTTGTACTATTAGTTGTCAGCTTCAGGCCGGTGCGAATACTGCTTCCGACAGAGGCGGCTGCTTCTATGTCAACGGTGGTAACTTCACTTATAGCGGCACCAATTTGACCGTAGGTGTGTTTGATTATAGTGGCGTAAATACTGCCGGCAACAAGGCAACCTATGGTGGTGGTATCTTTGTGGAAAAGGGTACGGCAACCTTATCAAAGGCCACCTTCAACGCAAATTTTGCAACACAGGGCGGCGGTGCCTATGTTGGCGGCGGCAAGCTGGAGCTGAACAACCAATCCACTATTAAAAATCATGTCTACCGGACAGACGGTAAGACTGAGATCCAGTTCGGTGCAGGTGTCTATATGACTGGCGGCGAGTTCGTATTGGATAACTCCTCTATTACCACTAACAAGACCGGTAGCAACGCATGTGGTATTTGCATGAACGGTGATAGCGCAGCCAAGGTTACGACCCTGCGAAATGGTGCTTCCGTTACCAACAATGTGGCAACCGGCTCCGCCGGCGGTATTTGGGTGAATGGTACAAGTACTTTGAATTTGGAGGGACCCACTACCATCTCCGGCAATCAGGCTACAAGCGGCCACGGTGGCGGTATCTATACGACCGGAAGCGGTGGTGTGATCAACATTTCGGGTACGGACAATGTTATCAAGGGGAATACAGCTTCCGGCAACGGCGGCGGTATTTACCTGAGCGGTACTACGGCTACGATTCAGTCAGGCGGTGCTTTGACGGTCGGTGCAAGCGGAGAAGGAAATACTGCGGTAAATGGCGGCGGTATCTACCAGAACAGCGGTAAGATTACGGTGAACGGTACGCTGACCGTCAGCAGGAATACGGCAAGCACCTATGGTGGCGGTATTTACTACAACAGCGGCACCCTCGCTGCTACCAGCGGCACCGTGAATGTCAGCTACAATACGGCTGGCACCGACGGCGGCGGTATCTACACGCTCCAAAATGTCTCCCTGAATAACGCAACGGTTAACAACAATACGGCGACCAACGGCAGCGGCGGCGGCATTTTCGTGAGCGGTAGCAAGACCGTGACCCTCTCCGGCACAAGCAATGTCAATAGCAATACTGCCAAAACCTACGGCGGCGGCATTTGCATGGATGCCAGCGGAAAGCTCGCTTGCAGTGGCACGACCAATGTGAACTCCAATTCGGCAGCGGTCGGCGGCGGTATCTACCTGAGTGGCGGCTCTGTCACCAACAGCGGCACCTTGAATGTCAACAGCAACACGGCAAGCGACAAGGGCGGCGGTATTTTCCAGAACAGCGGCAGCTTCACTGCTGGAACGATGAAGGTGAACGGCAATACGGCAGCTGTAGACGGCGGCGGTATGTACCTGAACAGCGGCAGCTTCTCCGGCGGCACGGTGACCGTGAACGGAAACACCGCAACGAACTACGCAGGCGGCGGTATTTACAGTAAGATCTCCATGACCCTTACCGGAGTTTTTACCGTTGGCGCAAAGGACAATGGTAACACGGCTAAAACTGAGGGTGGCGGTATCTACATTAATGGAGGTACGATTTCCGGCGCATCTACCGTGTCTATTGATTACAATACGGCGGCAAGCGGCGGCGGTATCTATCTGCACACAGGATCAAAGCTCGTAACCACGGGCTCCGGCAACCTCAACATTAAATACAATAAAGCTTACAATGGCGGCGGTGTATACCTTAATAATGCCACGCTGGCGACATCCGGTTCTTCTGCGGCCTATATTCATGAAAACCGAGGAAGAGACGGCGACAGGAATACGGCATCCCTTCACGGCGGCGGCATCTATGCGTTGGAAGGCTACATCACAATAGACAGCTCCGGCAGATTCAATGTCTATAGGAACTATGGTGAGTATGGCCCGGGTATCTACTTCGGCGCAGGTACGGGAAAAGTTGTTACCATTAACGGCACCGGCACCGGTAGATTGTGGGTGCATGAAAACCATGATACCATTGAAACGGCGAATACGGCAGGCTCGAATGGCTCCGCTATCTGGATCGAATCCTGTACGGTGAATCTGGAGCATGAGCTGTATATGAACCGACAGGTTTACGGAGCAAAGGATGAAACGGGTAAAGATGGCAACAGCAAGGGCGCAATCCGAATCCAAAGGCACAACAGCTATCCGAATGATAAGGGTATTCTGAATGTCAACGCAATATTGACCATTGAGAACTGTACAGGCGGCGATTGGGCTGGCGGTATCAGCATGTATGCGTATGCCGAGTTGAATGTGCTTTCCGATGGTATTCTGACGATTACCGGCTGCTCCACAACCGGCAACGGCGGCGCAATTCAGAATACCGGCGGTATTATTACCAATGCCGGTACCATGACCATCGGCGCGAGCGCTAAAGCTAATACAGCCGGTGGCAGCGGCGGCGGTATTTGTTTGCTTAAAGATACCACTAACAATTTGCAACCCAGCTTCACCTCTTCGGGTACGCTGAATGTAAGCTACAACACGGCATCCGGCAACGGCGGCGGTATTTATGTTGACTCTGCAACCACATTTAGTATTACCGGCAGCAATAATATCATCAGCCACAACACGGCGAATTCCCAAGGCGGCGGTGTGCGTGCAACGAACACCAGCGTGCTTATGGAGAATTGCACGGTGGATAGCAACACATCGAATACAGCCCATGCCGGTGGTTTCTTTGTCTATGGTGATGGCAATGATACGGATAAGTACAGCGCAAGCCTGACCAACTGCAATATCACGAATAACAAGTGTCTGAACACCGGTGGTGCTACCAACGATGATGACCGTGGTGCGGGCATTTACGCTGAACATGTGCCTCTGACTGTGAATAACTGCACGATTACGGGTAATACCACAGTCTACGGTAAGGGTGGCGGCATCTTCTTCCGTTCCGCTTCTGTGGCACTGACGGTAACAAACAGCAATGTCAGCGGCAATGCAGCAACCAGCAACGGCGGCGGTATCTGCATCGAAAATGCCGGCAGTGTCACCATTTCCGGCTCGGATATCAGTGGTAACAGTGCTGCCTACGGCGGCGGTATCTACACCAAGGTAGCCGCAACCATCAGCAATACTACCATCGGTAAGAGTGGTACCAACAATGGTAACACAGCCACTACCAACGGCGGCGGTATCTACTGCGATACGAATGTAACTGTCAAGCTGAGCGGTTCGACCTCCGTGGCCTATAACACGGCTACCTCCGGTGTAGGCGGTGGCGTGTGCAAGAGCAGCGGCACGCTGGCGTTGCAGAACACCGCAGCTTTGCACAACAATAAGGCGGGAACCACAGGCGGCGGCTTGTATATGACCGGTAGTGCGACAGTGACCTTTGCGAATACGGTTTCCGTTTACAGCAACACGGCAGGCACCTTCGGCGGCGGTATCTACATGAATAACGGTACCTTCACCAACAACGGTACGCTGAATGTGTACAGCAATACGGCTACCAATAACAGTGGCGGTGGTATCTTCTTTAACACTAATTGCACTGTTGCAGGCGGCACGCTGAATGTGTACAGTAACAGCGCAACCAAGGGCAACGGCGGTGGTATCTACACCAAGATCGCATTGTCCCTCACCGGTGCAACCATTGGCGGCGATGCTACCGCAAAGGGCAACAAGGCAGCCAACGGCGGCGGTATCTTCGCCGAGCAGAACCTGACGCTGAGCGGATCGACGGTTCGCTACAATCAGGCGACCAACGGTCACGGCGGCGGTATCTACGGCAATGCCGGTAAGACCATAACGCTTTCCGGTACCGGCTATGTGAACAACAATACGGCCAGCTCCTGCGGCGGCGGTATCTTCCTGAACGGTACGGAGACCACCGGTGCAACCCTGAGCTGTAGCGGCACGATTCAGATCAACTCCAATACGGCAACCGCAGGACACGGCGGCGGCGTTTACCTCTTTGGTGAATCCGCATGTACGGTTAGCGGAACAGGTTGTACGATCAATAGTAATACTGCCGGACAAAACGGTGCAGGCGTTTACATCAACACCACAGGCAGCTTTACCACCTCTCAACAGATGAACATTGATTCCAACAAGGCAACCGGCGATGGCGGCGGCATGTATGTCGACGGAGCGGGAACCGTCACCTTTAACGCCAAGATCCTTGCACAGAGCAATCAGGCGGCGAACGGCGGTGCCATTTACAACAAGGGTGGCACGGTAACCATTACAACGCATGCCTCCATGGGAAATAATTCCGTTACAGGCAAAGGTGGTTGTATCTTCAACAGCTCCAAATTTGATGTAACGGGCGGACATTTCTGGCTTGGATCTTGGACTACTGAAAGCTCCAATAGGGGCAACAAGGCCACGAACGGAGCGGGCATCTATCAGAGTGCCGGCGGTACCTTAAACATGGGCGCCGCTATCCTGCTGATGGGCGACAACAGAGCCACGGGCAACGGCGGCGGCATTTGCATGGCCGGTGGTGTGATGAACATCACCAATGGCATCCACTATATCGGTGCTGTGTACTATGATTACGGCAAGGTTTCTGTTGCAGGCAACAAGGCGCAGAATGGTGCAGGTATCTATATGGGCGGTGGTACGCTCAATGTGAACTGCACCGGCACCAACGGCCTGAGAATGGGTGAAAATGTTGCCAGCGTCGATGGCGGCGGTCTGTACTTGGAAGGCGGTACCCTGAACTTGGGAACCGGAACCCATTACATCGGTGCTTATACCTACAATTCCGACCAGTCCTACGGCGGCAACCTGGCCGGTCGCAACGGCGGCGGTATCTACTGCGCCAAAGGTGACATGACCCTGAGCGGACAGACCATTGTCACAGGGAACTATGCCGGTGCAGTGGCAAATGCCACAAGAAGCATCACTGCTTCCGCATCCACAACGGGCGGCAACGGCGGCGGTATCTACTTCGACGGCAGTGAAACAAATACCCTGACGCTGAACTGTGCCACCATCAATAACAACACGGCCTACGCGGGAACTTCCGATACGACCACCGGTAACGGCGGCGGTATCTACATGGCCGGCGGCGACCTGTCTGTTGTTGGCAACGGCATGTCCCATATCGACAACAACACTGCCGCGAATAACGGCGGCGGCCTGTATATGTCGGCGGGCAACATTACGCTGGGTATGGAAAAGTCCAATGTCACCACGGACGACAAGAATGACCTTGAGATCCATGATAACTCGGCAAAGAACGGCGGCGGTGTCTTCTTCGGTGAAGGCGGCGGCACGATCAACCTGAGTTTGGCTTCCGGCAAGGAAGGCAGATTGCATGCCTACAGAAATTCCGCTACCGAACACGGCGGCGGTATGCGCATCAAGAACTGTACCGTAAATGCCAAGGTAGAGCTGAAGCTCGGCGGCAACAATACAGCCCCCAACGGTAACGGCGGCGGCCTGTATGTGGGCGATGCGGCAACATTGGCAATGACCAACTACACGGCGTACATTTATACCAACAGTGCCATCGACGGCGCAGGTATTTATGTGGCCGCGAACACCACCTCCTTTACGGCAAGTGAAGGTTTCGTCCTGCACAATAATGTTGCAAGTGGCAACGGCGGCGGCCTGTACACCAATATCAACATGGAGCTGGTTTCCAAGGTTCGGGTAGGCAAGGACGATCCGAAAGAGGGTAACACGGCCAAGAACGGCGGCGGTATCTATGCAAATGGCGTTACTCTGACCATGAGCGGCGCGACGGTGCAGAACAACAACGCTACCAACCACGGCGGCGGTATCTACATGGAAGGCGGTTCTCTCGGCTTCACCGGAGACAACAGTATCGGTAATGTGACCGCAAACTACGCCGGTGTAACGAGAAACGCAGACGGAACGGTTGCCGCAGCGGAGAACGGTACCGGCAGTGGCTTTGGTGGTGGTATTTGCCTCATGGAAAGTGCGTCCATGACCATGAACGGCGGTACGCTCAGCGGAAACTATGCATACGCCACAAAGCTTGAGGGCAACAAGACCAGTGGTTTCGGTGGCGGTCTCTATGTTGGCCCCAACTGCAATGTAACCCTAAAGGGCGGCGGCAAGATTAGCGGAAACGAAGCTAAGGTCGATAGTGCCCGTGCCCAGACGGCATTGGGTGGCGGTATTTACACCAAGGGAAAGATCACCATTGCCGGCAACTTTGAGATTTCCGGCAACAAAACGGATCGCTACGGTGGCGGTATCTACCAGGCAGGAGATGCGAATACAGCTATTACCATCAATACAGGTTGTACGCTCACGGTCAATGGAAACAGCGCAGTGAACTTTGGCGGCGGCATGGTTCTCAACAAGGGAAAAGTCACCGTCACGGGAACGATGAATATCAGCGGCAACTCCGGCGGCAGCGGTGGCGGCGGCATCTACTTTGACGGCGCAGCTACGGTCGAAGGCGGAGGCAACATCAATGTGTTTACCAACAAAGCGACCAACGGTGGCGGCATGCGTTTGGATCACGCGGATGCGAAGTTTATCCCGACCGGAAAGGCAGACATCTACGAGAACATGGCTACCTGTGGCGGCGGCATCTATGTGAAAGAGGGTACCGTGAGCCTGCAAAGTGCTTCTACCGTTAGAAACCATACCGTGCGAGTAGATGGCACGACGGCAATTCTGGACGGCGGCGGTATCTACATGATCGCTGGTACGGTAACTTTGAATGGTGGAACCGAGGTTAAGGATAACGCAGTTGCAAGACCCTCCGGTACCGAACAGAACGGCAACGGCGGCGGTGTGCATGTGTCAAGTGGTGCTACCCTGAATGTGTTGGGCGGCTCTAAGATCACCAACAACACTGCTTCCTATGCCGGTGGTATTTCCGCCAGTGGCACCGTGACCATCACAGATTCCTTCGTGAGTGACAATAAAGCAGTTGGCACTCGCACCATCGAAGATTCCAACGGAACAGGCGGCGGCATCTTTGTGAGCGGCGGCACGGTAACCGCGAACGGCACTTCTGCAATTCAGGGGAATAAAGCAGGTGGCGGCGGTGGCGTCCGCATGACAAGCGGCTCGCTCACCTTGCAGGACACTGCCAAGATTGCAGACAACGAAAGTGTCGGCAGCGGCGCCGGTGTCAACATGGGCGGCGGTAAGCTGACACTGGAAGGAACCTCCTCCATTACAGGAAATCAGGCAACAGGAGGTTCCGGTGGTGGTGTATGTCAGGATGGCGGCAACATCGTCATCAAAGGAACGAACAGCATTTCCCGCAACACTGCAAGCTCTTTGGGCGGCGGTATTTACAGTGTCGAAGGTACGAGGAAGAACAGTGACGGTAGCACCTATAAGGTCTCCGCTACAATTTCCGTAGAATCCGGCGCAACTCTGGCGGTCGGCGAAAATGGCAAGTCGAACACGGCGGTAGATGGCGGCGGCATGTACCTGGATACCAACAGTAGCTTCACCAACAACGGTACGCTCAAGGTGGACTACAACGAGGCTACCCAAAACGGCGGCGGTATTTACACCAAGGTCAACATGACCATCAGCGGTGCGAACAACACGGTTACCGACAACAAGGCAGGCACGAACACGGCTACAGGCGGTAACGGCGGCGGTATCTATGTTGCAGCCGGAACCCTGACCCTCAGCGGTGGTACGATCAGTAACAATACCACAACTGCAAAGACAGGTGATGCAAGTGCGACCGGCTTTGGCGGCGGCCTGTGTCAAAAGGGCGGTACCGTGACCATCAGCGGCAGCACAGCACTGAACTTTACAGGAAACCATGCTTACCGCGGCGGTGCAATTGCAGTATTGGGAGGAACCCTCACTGCAAACAGCACGTTGAATGCGAAGCAGAATACGGCGGTCAATGACGCCGGCGGCGTCCAAGTGCAGGGTACGGCTGATGTTACGCTGACAGGCAGTACCATCGAAAGCAATACTGCACAATGGGGCGGCGGTGCCTATGTAATGGGCGGCAAGCTCACCCTGGATGGCGGTACGGTTATCCAAAGCAACACGGCAACAAACCTCGGCGGTGGCATCTATACGAGTTCGGGAACGACGATGGTACAGGGTGCGTCCAAGATTCAGTACAACAAAGCCAACAGCAACGGCGGCGGTATGTACATCCTCGGAACTGCGAATGTAACCGTGACCGGTGACGGCACCAAGATCGACGGTAACTATGCTCAGTACGGCGGCGGTGTATTCCTGACGGTTGCCAGCAATGGAAAGGGCGGCACATTGACGCTGAAAGAGAGCGCAGCCATCAGTAACAATAAGCTGACTGCCGCAGGGGCGACCACCAATATCACCGATGGCGGCGGCATCTATATGGGGGCTGGCAGCAGTGGAAATGGCGCAACGCTGAATCTGACGGGTGCTTCCAAGATTGAAGGCAACGCAGTCAGTCGCAACGGCGGCGGCATCTTCTACAACGGCGGTACGATCAATCTTTCCACCGATGAGAACAAACAGGCGCAGATTCGGGCGAACAATGCGCAAACCGGCGGTGGTATCTATGTGAATGCAAACCTGACCTTGAGTGGTTATCTGACGATTGGCGGCATCTCTAAGGCCGATAAGAACTATGCCTTGAATGGTGGCGGCGGCGGTATTGCGGCCGGCGGCAAGAACCTTACCATTGACGGTGTTGTCAAGATCATGTTCAATGAGACCAACAGCCAGGGTGGTGGCATTAAGATCGTAAACGGCGACCTGACCGTGAAGGGCGGTGCTGTTATCAGCCATAACGAGATCGTCAGCCATGAGACAGAAGGCGTTAAGGGCGGCGGCACCGGCGGCGGTATCTACACCTATAATAACGGTAGCGGTACTGCGGACTACAAGCTGGATATTCTGAATGCCACCATTGAAGACAACAAGTCTGTGGGCGGTGGCGGCGGTATCATGGCGTTTGATGTGGACATCACCCTTGGTGATGCAAGCAATACCGCAGTGATCAAGGGCAATATTGCTTCCGGCGACGGCGGCGCGATTCATTTGCTGAAGTACTATTATTATGATAAGAACACTGACAAATACCTGTGGAGACGTCCTGAAATCGGTGTGCCTACGCTGAAGGTGGTAAATGCTACCATCCAGGGAAATCAGGCTACAGGAAACGGTGGCGGTATCCGCACGCAGGATGCAAGAGTGGAGATCCTCGGTGGTACGATTACCGGTAATATCTCTAAGGACACCGGCGGCGGCATTTACTTCACCAATGCCAATACGGATAAGCTGGATGCGGCGGTTGCCAACAACCCTGTTTCTGAATTGCTGATCAGCGGCGGTACGATCACCGGAAACAATGCCACGAGTAGGGGCGGCGCGATTGGTGTCGTGGGAAATTCCGCAGCACACTCTACCGTCAATATTACAGGTGGCAGCTTCACCGATAATACAGCAAACCACGGCGGCGGCATCTATGCCACAAACACTACCGCGAATATCTCCGGCGGCGAGATCAAGAGCAATGATGCAAAGGACACCGGCGGCGGTGTGTACCTGTACCTTGCAACGGCCAACATTACCGGCGGCGAGATCTCCGGCAATACGGCAAAGAACTTTGCAGGCGGTGTCTATGTGGGAAAGAACAGTGCTATGACGGTGAGCGGTTTGAGCAAGTCGCCCATTCGCAACAACACTGCCGGCATCAAGACCGGAACCGATGCAAATTGGGATACTGCCGCAGGCAACGACATCTATGCCATTGGCGGAACCTCGACCGTGACGATGGCCGCAACGATGGACGGTACTGCGGAGGAATACTGGTTTGCGGACTATGCCCTGGGTGATACAAAGTACCCCGGTCAGCCTACCTTCCCCAGCGCCTACAAGGAAAACGGCGTATTCGCCCACTTTGGTCGTTATGCTGCTGAAAAGACACCCCTCACCTTTGCTCGCCGTTACTTCGGTGCGGCATACGAGAGCCAAGAGACCGGCGCAACGGCAGCTTCTACCGCATACCTTGCTCTGACCCTCGGTCAGGCACCGGAGAACATGACTCTGACCCTGACAAAGAAGCTCAGCGGAAGTGAAAAGGCAGTGGAGAATACCACCTTCATCTTCTACCTGAGAGGCGTGGATAATGCAGCGTTCCTGCTTCCTGTCGCTATCAATCTGGCGAAGGATGGAACGACCGGTACGGTGACGATCAACAATCTGCCTCTGGGTGTCTACGATATCTTCGAGGACGAGAGCTGGAGCTGGCGCTATAAGCCCTCCACTGCGAGCGCAACGGGTGTCGACAGTGCAACATTCAACACTGTGTCCGGTGGGGATGATTACATTCGCATCACAGCAAAGGCAGAAACAACCCCTGCGGTAACCTTCAACAACGGGATTGAAAATGTCCTTTGGCTGTCCGATGCCGAATATCTACCCTTCCTCGCACCCGTACAGACACGCTATGTGATCAGAGAAGATGACGAGGATAACGAGGAAACAAGCGATTAAACCCCAAGAGGGCTGATGCCAATGGCATCAGCCCTCGTTTTATAGTCACTGTCGTAACACATCGTAGGGACGCCTCTCCCGAGATGTCCCTACGGATTCTGTTGCATTGCGCTCCGTGATTGGGCGTAGGAAAGGCAGTTGGGCTACAAAGATGTTGACAATTCAACGAGGTTGGTGTATAATATGGAAGTTGACATTTCAACATCTATAGGAGACAGTATGTTAGACAGATTTGAACGATTCTCCCTTGCCATTTCTGAGAATAGCCGATGTTTGCATAGGCTGGCAGCAGAAGAATTGGCGAAATACGAACTGAATAGCGCACATGCCTTTTATTTGATCAATTTGATTCGCTACGAGGAAGGAATTACGGCTGCCAAGCTGGGCGAGCTCTGCTGTAAGGACAAAGCCGATGTGTCCCGTATGGTTTCTATCATGGAGAAAAAGGGTCTTGTGCAGAGGGAACCTGTCGGTGGCAATGGGTATCGTGCGCTTTTGAAGTTGACGGACGAGGGAAAAGCGGCGGCAAGGCATGTACAAGAGCGTGCCGCACTTGCAGTAAAATTGGCGGGCGCAGGTCTGTCTGACGCCGACCGCGAGATTTTTTATCGTGCCCTGGATCTGATTACTGCCAACCTGCAAACCCTTTGCAAGGTGGGCCTGTCCCAAGGGGAATGTCTCACTGCACAGCTTGACTGAGGGGAATGAACGGATGGAAATTGATGTAATAGTGCAAAAACAGCGCGCCCGTTTTCAGAGCGGAGCGACCTTGTCGGTGCGCTTCCGAATCGACATGCTGAAAAAGCTGCTGGCGGCGGTCAATCGATATGAGAAGGAAATCGCTGAGGCATTGACTGCCGATCTTGGCAAAAGTGATTTTGAAGGCTTTATGTGCGAAATCGGCATGGTTCGCAGTGAGCTTAGTTATATGATAAGGCATGTGAAGGGCTACGCAAAGGAGAAACGGGTTCACACGCCTCTTGCGCAGTTTGCCTCTCGCAGCTATTTGAAGCCGTCCCCCTATGGCAATGTGCTGATTATGAGCCCGTGGAATTATCCCTTCCTCTTGAGCATTGGTCCGCTGATTGATGCTATGGCCGCAGGAAATACTGCAATCGTGAAGCCCAGTGCCTACTCTCCCGCGACGAGTGCAATCATCGAAAGAATCATTATGGAGTGCTTTGAACCCGACTATGTTGCGGTAGTCACCGGCGGACGGCAGGAGAATACGACTCTGTTGAAGCAGAAATTTGATCTTGTGTTCTTTACCGGTTCTCAGAGCGTGGGTAAGGAGGTTCTGCGGCATACAGCAGAAACTCTGACCCCTGCGGTGCTTGAGCTGGGAGGAAAAAGCCCGTGTATCGTTGACAGTACAGCTAAAATCAAACTGGCTGCCAAGCGGATTGCGTTCGGAAAATTCCTCAACTGCGGCCAGACCTGCGTAGCTCCCGACTATATCCTTTGCCATGAGATCGTGAAGGATGAACTGATAAGAGAGCTTTGCAAGCAGATCCAAGCCCAGTACGGGGAAAATCCCTTGCAGAATCCCGACTATGGCAGGATCGTCAACCGCAAGCATTTTGAGCGGATCCATAAGCTGATCGATCCCAATAAGACGGTCATGGGCGGCAGGTGTAACGAGGAGACTTTACAAATCACACCTACGGTGCTTGACGGTGTAAAATGGGAGGATGCGGTCATGCAGGAGGAGATTTTTGGCCCTGTGTTGCCCGTTCTGACTTACAGAGAGATTGGGGAAGTGTATGAAATGCTGGCAGACAGACCCAAGCCCTTGGCATTGTATATCTTCTCCGAGAATCAAAAGGCCATTGCGGATGTGACGCAGCGGTGCCGCTATGGCGGTGGCTGTGTCAATGATTGCGTGGTGCATTTGGCGAGCCCCAATATGGGCTTCGGCGGTGTGGGCGAAAGCGGTATGGGAGCTTATCACGGAAAAGTCGGCTTCGATGCCTTCAGCCACACCAAATCCATACTGGATAAGAAGACCTGGTTGGATCTTCCTATGCGATATCAACCCTATAAACGCAGCTTGTATGGCAGGCTGCTGCGATTCTTCCTGAAATAATTTTACGAAAGTGAGATATGAAAATGAACGAGTATATTATTTTTACCGATTCCTGCTGCGATGTTAGACCTGCTCTTTTGCAGGAATGGGGCGTTTCCTATGCAAGTATGACCTTCACTTTTGATGGGGAAGACAAGGCATATATTGATACGGATATCAGTAACAAGGAGTTTTACGACCGTATGCGCAAAGGCGCATCTGCAAAGACCGCTGCCATCAATGCCGATACCTTCATCCGTGCCTTTGAACCCATTCTGCAATCTGGGAAGGACATTCTCTATGTTGCCTTTTCTTCCGGTCTGAGTACCACAGTCAATTCTGCACATATGGCAGTGGAAGATTTGAAGGAAAGCTATCCTGACCGTAAGATTTTGGTCGTGGATACCTTGGCTGCCTCCGCCGGCGGTGGCTTGATGGTGTATATGGCAGTTAACAAAAAGAGAGAGGGGGCATCCTTGGAGGAGAATGCTGCCTATATCGAATCTCTGGTTCCGCATCATTGCATTTGGTTTACCGTGGATGATCTGGAATACCTGAAGCGCGGCGGCCGTGTCAGCCCGCTGGTTGCCTTTGCAGGCGGCATTTTGGGAATTAAGCCAATGTTGCAGATGGACAGTGAGGGTCATTTGATCAAGGTTGGTACTGCCCGTGGCAGAAAGAAGGCCATAGAAGCTTTGGCAGATAAGTACACGGAGTTGTCTTTTGAGGAGAAAAATACTCCCATGTTTATTTCTCATGCGGATTGCGAAGAAGATGCAAAACGCTTGGCAGACATTTTGAAGCAGCGTCATGGAGTGGAGGTTACTTTGATTACCGAGATCGGCCCCGTCATCGGTTCTCATTCCGGCCCCGGTACTTTGGCATTTTTCTTTATCGGAAAACACAGATAAGTTTGCTATAATGTGTACTGAACAACGCGAAAGCCCTTCAAGCCAAGGCTTTCAGGGCTATTATGCGTTGTTCAAGTGCAAGGTTTTGGCGGTAAAACCGCTAAAAACCTTGCACATTTCACACGAGCATTGCGATGCTCGTGTGAAAATACGCATTGTTTACATGTCTGAATCGTACAAAAACGGTTAAAAAGAGCCGTTTTTGTACGATTGCACAGCAATGCTGTGCGAATAAGCCGCAGTGGCGACTT
>JAZOAV010000095.1:0-24125 GCA_045595645.1 Faecousia sp. | reverse complement strand
TATCGTCTAATGAATATAGTCTGAAAGGGAACGGCGCAAGCCGTTCCCTTTCAGACTATCAAAAAACTTTGTAGGGGAGGTTCACGAACCTCCCGCGCGGCTCAAAAGTTTCGTTTTCTTACATAATTTTCGGCGAATCCGAAACATTTCATAGGCGGGCGATTCATGAACCGCCCCTACGATACAGGTTCTTTGACACGCAAAAAGGGAACGGCGCAAGCCGTTCCCTTTTTGCGTATTATCCTGCGAAGAATTCGTTGGCACTGTCGCCGTAGGCTACCATGGCCTGCACGAGGGTGCGGAGGCTGCCTGTGGTTGCGGTTCCGTAGGTGTCAACGCTGTATACTAAGGTGGGGGAGAGCTGGGTGTCGCCTGCATAGACAGTGGCACGCAGCACGCTGCGCAGCTCTGCCGACAGCAGACCGTCAAAGTCGAAGGCGTAGTAGTTGCGCGCGGCGTTGTAGGCGGTAAGCTCCGTCAGATTGACGGTCTCCGTCTCACCATTGATGTTGACAAAGCTGATGCGCAGGGACAGGTCGTTCAGGTCACCTGTATAGTTGGTAGTGTTCACCACGAAGCGCACCGTGATCTTGCTGTCTAGGGACATGGTTTTGCCGACCCAGGTGACGACGGGATTTTCTATATCCGTCAGAATCTGGCTGTTGTTGCCGAAGGGCACAGACTCTAAGTCGTCCAGCAGTGCCTTGTGTTCCTCGGTCATTGCCGCATCTGCAAGGGCATCCGTGCGGTAGCCCTTCCAAAGCTGTGCCTTGGCACCGTAACGCAGCAGATTGGCGCAAAGGGCGCGGAGGGGCTCGGGCATGGCTTCGTTGTTGAGCTGGTCATAGGCGTAGGTGGCAATGCTGTAGCTGTCCGTGTTGGAAATGTAATGCTTGCCGTCCTTTTCCATGTGCAAGGTAGCTTCTACCATGTTGTTCATTTCAAGGGCGGTCATGCCCGTCAGGGTGAAGTAATAGAAGTCTCCTTGCAGTACGGGCTGTATGGTCACAGCTTCCGTGCCGAGCAACTCATTTTCTTCGTAGATCGGCATCACGCACTCCATGTAATAGCTCTCATAGCCCGCCAAATCTGTCGCCCTGACCGCATAGTTGATGGCAATGTCGCTTGCCAAATTCAGACTGTGATAGATTTTGACTGTTTCGTCCAAAATGCGTTCGATCGCGCCGCAAATACAATGCCCGTCCACAAAACGGTGAGGCTCGCTGTAGCTGTTGGGACAGGTGATGCACTTCACGCTGTGGTCGTCGCCGTTGTTGCGGTAGAGAAGATGCTGATGCCCCGTTACGGGAATGCTCTCCACCTTCGTGCTCCCGCAGACCGTGCAAGTGTAAACGCGAACACCCTTGGAAACACAAGTAGCCGGCGTTGTAATTGCACCATCGTCATAGCTGTGTCCTGTCGCAGGGATGACTTCGTCTTTTGTATGTCCACAGATGGTGCAGGTGTACTGCGTCAAGCCCGTCCATGTACAGTTAGGCGCAGTTTCGGAGAGGATCTCGTAGCTATGTCCTTCGGTGGGGACGGTCTCTGTTTTTGTATGACCGCAGATGATGCAGATAGAAGTCGTTTGCCCATCCTGATCACAGGTGGTAGCGACTGTGGAGGTTACTTCGTAGGAATGCCCTGTGGCAGGGAGGGTGCGAGTGTAGTGGTAGTCGCAATCGCTGCATACGAGCCGTCTGAAGCCGTCCTCCGTGCAGGTCGCCTCCACGCGTTCTTCTGTATAATTGCCGGTATAATCCTCACACTGACAAAGAGGATAGAAGGTGTTGCCGTATTTCTGCGCATATGCCTCTGCCGTCGAATCGGGATAGCCGTAGATGACAGCTTTATCGAGAGTGTTGGCAACATCGCAAATTTCGCAGGTCGGATTTAAGATATAAATATTCATCGGAACACCACGATTATAGAATGCAGAGTGACCTATATAGGTGACATTGGCAGGGATGGTTACGGAGGTTAGACCGGTGCAAGAGAAAGCGCAGACATTGATGGAGGTGACACTGTCCGGAATGGTCACAGAGGTAAGATTGGAGCAATCGTTAAAAGTACAATAATCGATAGAGGTAATGCTGTTCGACAGAGTCACAGAGGTCAATGCGGTACATCCATCAAAGGCCTTGTTGCCGATGGAGGTGACGCTGTCAGGAATGGTTATGGAGGTCAGAACAGTACAGTCTGCAAAGGCGTAGTCGCCGACAGAGATGATGCTGTTCGGAATGGTTACGGAAGTCAGACCGGTGCAGTGAGCAAAGGTGTAGTCGCTGATGGTGCTTATGCTGTCAGAAATGGAAACGGAGCAAAGGTTGGTGCAGCTGTAGAATGCGAAGGTATCGATGAAGGTCACATTGTCAGGGATGACCACAGAAGTCAGACCGTCACAGCCGAGGAAGGCGGCGTGTTCAATGGAGGTGACACTGTTGGGGATGGTTACGGAGCTCAGCTTTTCGCAGTCACGGAAGGCTTCTTCCCCGATGGTGATTACATTGCTCGATATCGTATAGTCTCCGAGATAAGCGTCCGGACAGTAGATCAGAACGGTAGCGTCCTTGTTATGCAGAACGCCGTTTATGCTCGAAAAATGTTGATTGGCATCGTCCACATAAATGTACTGTAAACTATCACATTGGAAAAAGGCATTATCGCCAATTTGAGTAACGCTGGCAGGCAGAGTAATGGAAGGCAGGGATGCACAGCCCGAAAAGGCCCATTCGCCTATGCTTACGACGCTGTCCGGAATTGTCACGGAAGCCAAGTTGTGGAAGTGTTCGAAAGCATTGTCACTGATGGAGGTTATGCCATATTCCATTTTTACTGACTGTATCTCCCACGGATAATTATGGTAATATTCATTCCAACATACATTGTCATCAATTTCCCACACTGACATGGGGCCGGTGCCGAAGATGCGCATGGCGTTGGTTCGGGTATCGAGAATCCATGTGAGGCGGTCGCCGCATTTACCGGAGATAAAGTCTCCCTGATATGCGCCGCAAATACAGTATTTGTCCTCGAAGATATGGGGTTCGGTGTAGATCTCGGAACAAATTTCGCAAATAACGCTGTGGTGCGTTCCGTTATCGGTATAATAAGAGGGGTGATGTTCCATAGCGGGGATGATTTCCGTCTTGATTGATCCGCAGTCGGCGCAGGTGTAAGTGATTTCGCCGTCCTGCCCACAGGTGGGTGAGACTGTGAAGGTCACTTCATAGGTGTGCTCTCCCTCTGCTACAGGAATGGTTTCGGTCTTGGTGCCGCCGCAAAGGGAGCAGGTATAGGTCGCGACGCCTTCCTGCACACAGGTGGACTCAAGGGTGCCTGTCCGTTCGTAGTTGTGTGCTGTTACGGCAGGTGCAGAAGAAATCAAATGGGAGCAGTCGCACTCCTTGCAAACGAGGTAGTGACCACCGTTCACACAGGTAGGAGCGACATATTCTGTCGTGTGTTCGTGCAAGCTCACATCACACTGGCAAGGGAGGGGACGGAAGGTGTAGCCGTAGTTTTGTGCATAGACCTCTGCCGTTGAGCCGGGGAACCCGTAAATAACGCCAGTGTCGCTCATAGAGATGGTGGACTGACTGTCATAAATCTCACAGGAGGGATTTAAAAAATAAAGTGAGTTCAATTTTTTGCAGCCATAGAAGGCTCTGTCACCGACGGAGGTTACGCTATTTGGAACGACCACGGAGGTCAGGGCACTACAGTTACGGAAAGTATCGCTGTCGATGGCGGTTAAGCTATCGGGGATAGTCACAAATGCCAGACTGAAGCAATCATCGAAGGCATAGCGCCCGATGTCGGTTACGCTATCAGGAAGGGTTACAGAGGTCAGGTCGTGGCAACTATTGAAGGCACTGTCCCCGATGGAGGTTACGCCGTCAGAGATGGTCACGGAGCTGAGACGGAAGCAACAGTCAAAGGCGTGTTGGCCGATGGAGGTTACGCTACCAGGGATGGTTACGGATGTCAGACCATCACAGCTACGGAAGGCATATGCACCAATGTAGGCTACATTGTCAGGTATGGTCACGGAGGTCAGAGCTTCGCAGTAATAGAAGGCATAGTTGTCTATGGAGATTACGCTGTCAGGGATGGTCACGGAGGCCAGACTGGTACATTTATAGAAGGTATACTCGTTGATATAGGTTACGCTGTCAGAGATGGTCACGGAGGTTAGATTGGTACAGTTATAGAAGGCATAGTCCCCGAGGTCGGTTGCGCCGTCAGGGATGGCCACGGAGGTCAGACTGGTACAGTTATAGAAGGCATAGTCCCCGATATTGGTTGCGCCGTCAGAGATGGTCACGGAGGATAGATTGGTACAGTTATAGAAGGCATAGTCGTCAATGGTTTTTACATTGCCGAGAATTGTCACAGAGCTTAATCCGACGCAATCCATAAAAGCATTGTCACTAACAGTAATTACGCTGTCAGGGATGACATAGCTTCCGACATACTTGGCGGGGCAGACGATAAGCGTAGTGAACTCCTTATTGTACAACACACCGTATGCATCCACTGTATAGTGCTGGTTTGCAGCATCCACCTGAATGCTTTGCAAGTTCTTGCAACCGGCGAAAATGGTAGAAGCGATAGAGGTGACGCTTGCAGGGATGGACACGGTGGTTAGCTCGGTACAGCCGTAAAAGGTTCTCCATCCAATAGAAGTTACATTGTCAGGTATGGTCACGGAGGTCAAAGCGGTGCAACCCTCGAAGGCGTTGGCGCCAATGGAGGTCACGCTGTCAGGGATGGTCACGGAGGTTAGATTGGTACAGCCATAGAAAGCGAGATCACCGATGGATGTGATTCCGTGCTCCATGATGACCGTTTGGATGTCTGCGCGATACTCGTACCAAAGCAAATATTGGTCAAAGACATAATCACCGTCGTACATGTCGCCCGTACCGGTGATGTTCAGGATGCCGGTTTCGGTATCGAGGGTCCATGTGAGGTTTGCACCGCAGGTGCCGGAGTAGGCAGTGTCGGTGGCGGCAGCAGCGGGAATGAGCTGCGGAATCGTGCCAACGAGCAGGCAGAGGATGAGCAGGAAGGATAGGATGCGCTGTTTCATGGTTTTCACTCCTTTTTGTAGAATGTCATAATTATAGCACGGAAAAAGTTGCTATGCAAGGCACTTTTGCCGAATTTTTGCATTTTTGAAAGAAATAATGTGCTGTGGGGTGAAATGACAGAGCATACAGTGGCAGGGATTACCATGACCATTGGAGAAATAAGACTTGCTTTTTCTGCGATTTGTGGTATAATTCGTGTAATTCTGTCTGTTTTGGTGATGCAATGAAAAAGGTCAAGAAGATGGTAGATCGCGCGTTTGTGCTCTACCTGATCGTCGGCGTTCTGAACTTCATATTTTGCACGTCGCTGATGTTTTTCTTGTTCAATGTTTGCGGCGTGAGCGAGCATGTTGCCCCCATTGTCAATTATGGCCTCGGCAGCTTGATCTGGTATTTGGGCTGTAAGTTTATCGTCTTCCCGGGGCATTGCACCACCTTGCAGTTGGTCATCCGTTTCGCCGCGGAGGTTGTGGTTTGCTATGGGCTCTCCTATTATGTAGTGGCTGGGCCTGTGGCGCGCTGGGCATTGCAGCATGAAAGCATCTACGACTTTTTTACCTTCGGCGGTGGCGCAAAGGTGACTGCCAACTGTGAAATGGCCATCGGCGCCTTGGCGTATGCCTTGATCAACTATTTCGGCCAGCGTTTCTTCGTCTTTACTGAGCGATTTGAGTACCATAAAAAATGAGGAATCCTCCCCGTTTGGGGAGGATTTTGTTAATTTTCCATCTGCTTTCCAAGGAAGCCGGCTACGGTCTGTGCCAGCTTCTGTTCTGACTCTGTGGGAGCAGCATCGCTCTCGTTGAGTAGCAGCATCACGCAGCCCATAAGGTCGCCCTGCGCCAAAATGGGAGCCGCTACGCCCAAATGATACTGCTCCACCATCTCCGCAGGACGCAGACGAGCCTCTCCGGGACGATAGCGATAGCTCTTTCGCTTAGCCATGAGTTGCTCTAACTCGGCAGAGTTCCGCTTTTCCAACAGCTCCCGTTTGGGCGCACCCGCCACGGCAATGATGCTGTCCCGATCAGAAATCGCTGCAATGTGCCCTGTGTTCTTGCCAATGGACTCACAAAGCTGCGCCGCAAAATCCTGTAAATCCCCCATAGGAGAGTACTTCTTAAAAATCACTTCCCCGTCCTTCTCCGTGTAAATCTCCAAGGGGTCTCCGCCACTGATAACATTGACAGCATAGACCTTGTCCTTGCGGTGAAAACTACTCTGGACTAAGGCGGTCTTTAAGATATCCATACTGTCTTGCTTAAAATTTACAACGCTCTCCATGCAATCGCAGCGAATCAGCCGGTCGATATCAGATCGCAGTTCAATTTCCAAGCGATCCTCATACACGCGAATCCTTTGAATGATCAGCTCCAGGTCGTTTCGCTCCAAAGCTTCCTTATCCAAAATATCTTGAAAGACATCCATGGCAAGCTTCGCTGCACGGTTGACCCGAAGGATGGTATTGCGTTTATCGGCAAGCATGTCGATTTGATGACGGATGCCCTCGATCTTCTTTTGCAGATCTCCCTCCAGCTCGTCATAGGTTTCCTGAATCAGATCCTCGTCCTCCGGACGCTTCATCAGCTCCCGAATGCGCTGTCGTTTGGTGACCTTCAATTCTGCAACATAGTCCTGCATCACCGCAGCTAAATTGTCAGCAGATACTTCCGTTTCCTGCACAGTTTCCTGCTCCTTTGCCAAATCGCTGTTTAGCTGCTCCAGCATAGAAGCAGAATTTTGCATAACCCTTTCCACATACATTTTCAGCAAAAAGTCCAGCCGATCCACTCGGATGTGATGGCTGGTGCAGCCGTTCTTGCCACGGCGGTGGTAAGTGCCGCAGGTATAGGCAGGTTTCAAATCAGAACGGCTCATGGAGAACATAGGACTGCCACAATCACCGCACTGCAAGAAGCCGGAATAGGCATTGTCATATTTCTTGACACCACGGTAGTTGGTCTTGGACCGCAGCTCCCGAAGTCGCCGGGTCGTTGCAAAGGTGCGGTAGTCAACGATGGCCTGATGATGGTTTTCAATGACCACATTTTCGTCTGCATCCAGCTTCCTATCTTTCCCGTTGATCTTCCTACGGGTGTACTTCCGTGATCGCAGAGTGCCGATATAGAAATCATTGTCCAGAATGCCCTGTACGGAAACGATACTCCATTGTGCTTTCGCTCTGATTTTGTTTTCCTTTCCAATGGCATCCAAGCGTTGCTTTTCAGACATACGGGGCGTGGGAATACCTTCCTCTGTCAAGTAGTTAGCGATCCGCTTATAGCCCCAGCCCTCCTCGTTGTACAGTCGGAATACCGTCCGCACCACATCCGCTTCGGTGGGAACTACCTCAAATTCCTGTTTCAGATTGATGATGTAGCCATAAGGGGCAGCGCAGATCCACTTACCGTCCTCCTGCCGTCTGCGGATAACATTGCGTACCTTTTTGCTGGTATCGGTGACCGGCATTTCGTTGATCAGGAATTGGAACTGAATTTTCAGCCAATCGTCATCGTTAGGATAGTCAATGCCGTCTCCAATAGAAATGATGCGAATTCCCGCATCTCGCAGGTCTTCCAGCTCCACCAAGCCACGGCTGTTCCGTCTGGAAAAACGAGAAAAGTCCTTGACCACCAAAATGTCGATTTTGTGGGACATCATGGCTTTTCGCATTCGCTGATAGTCCTCACGGGTTTCAAAGGTGTAGCCGCTTCGGTCACGGTCTTCGTAGAAAGTCAAACGAGAGCCAGGGAACTTATGCCTTACAAAATCCTCAATAATGGCTTTTTGGTTCTCAATAGAGGTGTTGTCCTTGTCTTTCGAGTCATCATCCTCAAAGGAAATTCGGGTGTACCCCGCAATGTCAAATATTTCTACCAATGTTCATCTCTCCTTATTTGTATATCGTTAACATTGTATAATCGGTCTGCTTGACTGTCTACCGGAATGATTTGGCTCTATTGCCTGCTTCTCCCTCTGTACCGCAAGTTCCTCAATTCGCTTTCGGTTGTGCACCAACAGGTCGCGAGTATTGGTATACAGATCCTCTGTTCCGGAATGGAACTGTGCCACCATATATTTTTTCGCTCCATAGTAAGCATAAAGCTCCTTCAACTGTGTCCGGACAGCTTCGTCTTCCTGCTCCCTACGGGTCAGCCAAAGCGTTACCAGCTTCATATCCTCTCTTACTTCAATCTCCAAATACAATCCCTCATTTCGTATCGCTTCCTATATTTTCCACAAAAAACTTTTCTTCTATTCATTCGTCCAATTCCCTTGCTGTTGTATTTGGATTTCCGCTTCCATAATACAACATTATCATTTTGTATGTCAAACATGCCGCAATCCCATTACCTTTGGTTCATTGTTAATACCTTGTCCTTTCGTTTTGATTTCTCTGAGGAATGTTCAGAGCCTTTCGCTCCTGTGCTTCCTCCTGCTGTAATAATTCTCTGATTTTAGGTGAGCGTTCTGCAATCCGCAGGGTACTCTTAAATTGCCTTCTCAAAGGTGTGATTTGTTTGGTGATCTCCTTGGCCTGTTGGTCGCCTCAAGCAGTTGGGCATAGATGTTATCAAACAGCTTCAATGCCTCCTCTTCCACCTTAGGAGTAGGAGCCGCTTTGATCAGTTTCTTCAAATCTCGCATGAAATAGAAAAAGGCTTCAGGAGGTGCCGCTTTCACGGCATATCCTAAAGCCCTTTTTCGCAAATATTCAGAAGTGGAAATCTTGCATTTCTTCGCAATCCCTTTGTCCGTTGCAAATACTCATAAGCTCTACGGTCATCTTCCTTGTTCATGTTCAGCCGGATGGTCAGATTTTTCGTTTTCATACCTTACCACTCTTTCGGTTCAGCGTTACCATTGCCATATACTCATAGCCCGTTGCTGTAGCACAGATATCATTGTTGATTATATCAAAACAAAAGCGATTCCCAAACGATCCAAAAGATCGCGCAAGAAGTAGGACTCTCTGAAAAAACCACCAAGGAAATACTTCGGAGTGGTTTACTTAATCTTCAATTCATCGACTTCTACCGCAGCTATACCGACGAAGAAGCAGAAGAAAGCCGAGAGGATGTAACCTGTGATCACACCACAGACCCCTACCATATTCTCCTTAAAGAAGAACAAAGCGAGGCTGTATTCGCCGCCTTCTACTCCCTGACCTACCGAGAACAAGAAGTCATCCGCTCCCACCTCGGCTTCTGTCCCAACTGCCACAGCACCACAAGTCCAAAATTCCGACCCCAAACCTTCCAAGAAATCGCCATCCAACACGAACTCACCTCCGCCCAAGCCGCAGAGAATATCTACCATAAGGCAATTGCAAAGATGAGAAAAAAGTTAAAACATGAAAGAATTGTTTATCCGCAACTCAAAAAATCGCTCTGTTCCGCGCAAAAGGATGTTCATCTACAGGTCATAGAAAAAGATTGACAGAAACGGTAGTCTTATGCTATATTACAAACAGTAGAAATAATTGGAGATGAAAGCATGCGCAATACTTCTTGCTAAAACGTCGGGCAATTGCAGCCAAACAAGCGACTTGCACAGTCGCCGGCTTTGCTATGCCCTTTTGCAAGAAGGTACGCAGGCTTTCCCAATGAACGGATACCTATACCCATAAGCAGCTGCAGCAATAAAGGCATCTTGGCATTTGCGACAGCTGCATGAGGTGTGTATACCATGCCCGTTGGCTGCGAGAGTACCTTCTTGCAGCCAATATTTTTTATGGAGGGCAACACAATGTCATTGATTCAAATATCCAATCTTTCTTTTTCTTATGATGGCAGCTACGAAACCATCTTTGACCGTGTCAGTTTCCAAATCGACACAAATTGGAAGTTAGGCTTTACCGGCCGAAATGGTAGAGGAAAAACAACCTTTCTCAACCTTCTGTTAGGAAAATATACCTACCAAGGCAGCATCTCTGCTTCCGTGGATTTTTCCTACTTCCCCTACGAAGTGAAAGACCCAAACGCATTGTCTGTTGAGGTCGTAGAGGAAATTTATCCGGAGTTTGCGTATTGGAAGCTTGCAAAAGAGCTAAATGTTCTGGAGCTGAATGAAGATATACTATATCGTCCCTTTTGCACGCTGTCAAAGGGAGAACAAACGAAGTTGCTCCTGGCAGTTCTGTTTCTGAAGGAGAATAACTTCTTGCTTATCGACGAGCCTACCAATCATCTGGATATCAAAGGACGGCAACTCGTCAGCCGTTATCTTAAAGGCAAAAAAGGCTTTATTTTGGTATCCCATGACCGCAGCTTTTTAGATGGCTGTGTGGATCATATTCTGTCCATCAACAAAAGCAATATTGAAGTGCAACGCGGAGATTTCTCCACATGGTATGAAAACAAGCAACGTCGTGATGCATTCGAAATTGCAGAAAATACCAAGATCAAAAAAGAAATCCACCGCTTAGAAGAAACCGCCCGTCAGAAAGCAGACTGGTCTGACCGAGTGGAGGCAACCAAGATCGGTTTTGGCCCTTGTGACCGTGGATATATCGGACATAAAGCTGAGAAAATGATGACCCGTTCCAAAGCGATCCAAGCTCGCCGACAGGCGGCCATAGAAGAAAAATCGAAGCTGCTTAAAAACATTGAGCGTACGGATGAATTGAAGCTGGTTGCAATGCCGTTTCGCATCAACCGTTTTGCCGAGCTGCATGATATCAGCATTTATTATGATGAAAAGCAGATTTGCAGTGGAATCAGCTTCACCATTGAGCAAGGCGACCGCATTGCACTAAAGGGTGTAAACGGTTCAGGAAAATCCAGCTTGATCAAGCTGATTCTCGGCAAAGATATTTCCTATACCGGCAGCCTCCGTATTGCCAACGATTTGAGAATCTCCTATGTGTCTCAAGATACTTCCTCTCTCAGCGGAAGCCTACAAGACTTTTTGAGCGAACACGAAGCCGACCAAAGTGTTTTTCTTGCAATGCTGAACAAGCTGGATGTACCTCGATCTCAGTTTGACAAAGACCTTTCCTATCTCAGCGCAGGGCAGAAAAAGAAGGTGCTTCTTGCTATGAGCATCAGCCAACGAGCAAATCTTTACATTTGGGATGAGCCTATGAACTATATTGATGTGATTTCCCGTATACAAATTGAGGAACTCCTATTGTGCTATAAGCCAACGATCCTTTTTGTGGAGCACGATCAGGCTTTCTGTGATGCAGTCGCTACCAAAGTTATCTCGTTATGATGCCGGAGTTAGCAGAAAAAGAAATTGACACAACATTATCTCAGTGTTATAATGTTTCCGAAACGTAGAAAGGAGCGAAAAGAATATGCTGTACGGTTTCTGCTGTAATTATGATATGCTTGCTTATGTCGCTCCTGATATGTCCATCCGGTAATAGGTGGGATCTAACTACCATGCTTACGACGGTGCAGGCTTTTGTCTGCACTGTTTTTCATTATAGGAAACAATATGCATACAAAAAGTGGAGATTTATTTCCGAGAGGAATGAACCAATGGAAATCAAAAAACTGAACAAAAAAGAATATGCAGGTAAAAAGTTTGCCCTGCGGTATACTACAAAAGGATACTACGACATCCAAAGAAATGATACCGGGTTTCGCTTTGAATATCGTTCCTTTGAGAAACCTTTAGAGATGACCTTTGATGATCGTTTCTTTAACGAGTGGTTAGAGGATCCGATTGCCTACGGTGCATTTGAAAATGGGAAGCTCCTTGGATATGTGGAAGGTACGTTAGAAACTTGGAATAACCGCTATCGGATCAGTAACATCTGTGTGTTTGAAGATGCCCTGAGACATAGCGGCATTGGAACCGCACTCATGGATACCATTGTGAAAGAAGCAAAAGACAGCGGAGCGAGAATGGTTGTGCTGGAAACCCAGTCCTGCAATGAAAATGCCATTGCCTTTTACCGAAAAAATGGGTTTGATATGATTGGCTTCGATTTGTATGCCTATACCAACACAGACCCAGAACGACATGAAATTAGAATAGAAATGGGGAAAATACTATGAGAGAGAAAATGGATGGAAAAGTAACCCAAAGACCTCTATTACCAATATAAGGAAGTGAGCGTGATGAAAGTCATCCCTTTTCAGGAAACTGACATTGACGCTGTGTTCGAAATACAGCACACAGCATATAAGCCCTTATACGAAAAATATCAAGACCATGATACAAATCCATATATGGAGCGCAAAGAAACAACCTTGCGGAAATATATGAGGGAAGATACGAAGGGCTATCTTTTTGTAGAAAATGGAGTGGCAGTAGGGTGTGTAAGAGTCGCCTTATACCCCGATATCAAAAGTGCCAAGATCTCCGCATTGGCTGTGCTTCCCCAATATCAGAGACAAGGAATTGCACAACAAGCCTTGCTAATAATCGAGGAACTACATAAAGATGTCGAGAGATGGTTTTTGGATACGATCCTACAGGAAACAGGAAATTGCCATTTGTATGAAAAACTCGGATATCGGCGTACCGGTAAGACAGAAATCGTAAATGATAAGATGACATTGGTCTTTTATGAGAAAGGACAAAGTATAATGGAGGTCTTATGGCAAACTTAATCATAATATGCGGCCCTCAGGCAGTTGGAAAAATGACGGTTGCGGAATGCCTGAGAGACAAGCTGAAGTATAACCTAATGATGAATCATGACAGCATCGAGGCCTCTGACAGGATTTTCGGTTTTGGGACACCTGCGCAGAAAGAGTTCAATGCTGTTTTCAGAGAGAAAGCCTTTGAATTGGCGGCAAATCATCATGTGGATCTCATATTTACCTGTGTATGTGCCTTTGAGCTTCCCCAAGAACGGGAGCATCTAACCCAGCTTGCCAATCTGTTTGAATCGAGGGGCGGAACATTCTATTTTGTGGAGCTTAGTGCTGATCTTGCGACCAGACTTGCGAGAAATGAAACACCACACCGCATGGAAAGAAAGGCTTCCAAGAGAGATGTAGAGTGGAGCAGAGCCAACCTTCTAAAAGATGCACAACGGCATAAGCTCAATTCCGATCCGGATGAATTCTGGTTTGCCCATCATCTGAAAATTGACAACACACATCTCGAACCGGATGAGGTAGCCGACCGAATCATCAGCACCTTCCATCTGTCTGCCAATGACAAAGAGGAATGGGAATACCGTTATGGCGTATAGGGAGTTTGGTAAATGGACAACGCCTGCAACAAAAGCTGAGGTTGCACAAGCATGCATTCAAGAATAAAGGAGGATAATGTCATGCAGGAACTTGAATTATATATTCCAAAGCTTGAAGATCTATGGTTCTATCAAAAAATGATGTCCGATCCGGAAACCATGTCTTATAACGCAGGCTGGGATGTAGATTATGATGGCTACCATAAAGATACTGGATGCGTTGACTATCCGGACGAGGTGTTGCCCGACTGGTACGAAAACTGGGTAGGACAGGAGCCAGAGCGTTTCTATGCCTACATTCAGCGTTGCTCCGATGGGGCGTGGATCGGAGATGTGAACTTCCACTATACCTCCGAAAAGGATTGGTGGGATATGGGCATCGTGATCTATGCTCCCTACCGCGGCAAGGGCTATGCTGTTCCTGCATTAAGGCTGCTATTAGAACGAGCATTCCATGTTTGCGGCATTTCCCGACTTCATAACGATTTTGAAACCGGCAGGGATGCCGCATGGGCGATACACCGCAAGGTAGGATTTAAGGAAATGAGTGCGGAGGACGGTTTTCTCCATCTCCTACTTGCAAAAGAGGATTATTTGAATCAAAATCCCTAATTCAGAAAGGAAAATTATGGTTATTGGAATTTTTGGCGAAAGCTGTACCGGCAAGTCTACTCTTGCAGAGAAAATTGCTGTCAGCTTCCCCTGTGGAGTATTTACCGGCAAGGACTATCTACGCCTTGCAAAGAATGAGAATATTGCCAAGGCGCTGTTCCAAAAGAAACTGAATGCCGCTGTGAACGGCGAGAACATCATCTATGTAATCTCAGAAGCAGAGCATCTTCCGCTGCTTCCGGAGGGATCGTTGCGGATTCTTGTAACAGCGGATTTGGAGCTGATCAAGTCTCGCTTTGCCCAACGGATGCGTGGCAATCTCCCGGCTCCCGTGGCAACCATGCTGGAATAGAAACACGGCTGTTTTGATGGTGAATCCCACCACATTCATGTTGTATCCGGCGAAACAGACTTGGATGCTATCGTTGCGCAGATCAACGAAAAGCTGCAGAAATCTTGAAGCTGTCTCGCTTAGAGCCGTTTTGCGTTGATGCTGTAACAGATGAAGCTCCCCGGGAGGAAACTGAATTGACTTTTTATGTAAATAGCAAAGAGTTACCAAAAAAATGAGGGTGCGAAAAGAAAATGAGTATGCTATACGAACAACTTATACATAAGGTCCCCATTGAAAAAGGATGGTCGGGAGATCAAAAGTATTGCGCCACTGCCATGGATGGGACAAAATACCTGCTTCGGATCTCGACCATCGATAAGCCGGAACGCAAGCAGCGGGAATATGAAAAAATGAAAGAAGTAGCCTGCCTCGGAATTCCCATGTGCGTTCCTATAGAGTTTGGCATTTGCGGCGATGGTTTATACGCCATCCAAAGCTGGATCGAGGGTGTGGATGCAGAAGAAACAATTATGAACATGACTCCCACGGAGCAGTACCGTTACGGTCGAGACGCCGGGAGTATCCTTGCAAAAATCCACACCATTCCCGCACCCAAAGATACTCCCGATTGGGAAGTCCGTTTCAATGCCAAGATCGACCGGAAAATCGCCATGTATGAAGCCTGTGAGCTGAAGTACGAAAGGGGCGGTGATGCGTTTCTTGACTATCTTGCACAAAATCGTCATTTGCTAAAAAACAGACCCCAAAGCTACCAGCACGGTGACTACCATGTCGGCAATATGATGATCGACAAAGAGGGCGTACTGACAATCATTGATTTTGACAAGAATGATTTCGGAGACCCTTGGGAGGAATTCAACCGCATTGTTTGGTGCGCCCAAGCCGCACCTGCATTTGCTTCCGGTATGGTGGACGGATATTTCGACGGCAATGTTCCCATGGATTTTTGGAAACTCCTTGCACTGTACATCTGCTCCAATACCCTCGGCTCCCTGCCATGGGCGATCCCCTTCGGTGAGGGAGAGATTCAGATTATGCGTAAGCAGGCAGAACAGGTCCTTACATGGTACGATAATATGAAGAATGTGATGCCAAACTGGTATAAGGAGATATACTGATGAATACAGAGATGATTACGAAAACAGAAGCCTTTTTGAAAGACACTTTTGCTGCCGGCACAGGCCTCCAAAACAATCCCGCTGACCGGGATTATCGTTTAGAGCATTCCTACCGTGTGGCAAATATTGCAAAGACGATTGCAGAGGCAGAGGGCTTTGATGTAACCTATGCTGTAATTGCCGGTCTGCTTCACGACATTGCCTACTGCGAGGAAATGGCTACCCGTGAGGATTGGAAAAACCACGGCCGTCGCAGTGCAGCCATTGCAAGGCCATTTCTGGAAAGCCTCGGACTTTCTTCTGATGCTGTGAACGAGATCTGTTATGGTATCGCCATCCATGTAGATGATGAATCGGATTTCCCATGGGAGCGAAGCCCGTTTTCCGAAACCGTAGGCGATGCGGATAACATCGACCGTTTTGATGTTTACCGAATTTACGAAACCTTGGAATACAATAAGTTCAGCGAAATGAGCTTGGAAAGAAAAAAAGAAACGGTAGCGTCTACTATAGAAAAGCTGACCCGTTTCAGGGATATGGAATTGGGAACCCAAACTGCCAAGAAGCTGTGGCAACAACGGCTGGATTACTACATTGACTTCTACGAAAGGCTCCGGACACAATTAGACCTCAGCAGCTCTGTGTCCTTCCTTTTCTATGACACATACGATTTGAGAGATCATGAAATTTATCTTCGCTTGAATCGCACCTGTCAGGCAGACCCACAGAGGAAATGGTTGCCGGCATATTATTTTGATATCTGCCTTTTAGGGGGAGAAAAAATCGGCTACTGCGATCTGCGCATTGGTCACAACGAAAAGACATACATTGGGGGCAATATTGGCTACGGTATTGACGAACCATATCGTGGCAAGCACTATGCAGCCAAGGCTTGCAAGCTGCTTTTCAATCTTGCCAAAAAGCATAGAATGCAATATCTAATCATCACCTGCGTACCGGAAAATCTTGCTTCTGCCAAGACCTGCTGTGCTGCCGGAGGAGAATTTGTAGAAAGGATCCCCATCCCTGAAGACAACGAAATGCACACTGAGGGAAAGCGAGAGGTATTGGTTTATCGGTTTGACCTCAAAAAATAAAAAAGAGGTGCAATATGGCTTCAAGTCGAGAGTATTTAGCATTTATCTTAGACCAACTATCCGGATTAGAGGAAATCACATATAGAGCAATGATGGGCGAGTACATCATCTACTATGGCGGCAAAATCATCGGTGGGATTTATGATGATAGGTTCCTTGTAAAGCCTGTGAAATCAGCCATCTCCCTTATGCCTAACGCGAGATACGAATTGCCTTATGATGGAGCAAACGAAATGCTTTTGGTCGATGATGTAGACAATAAAGACTTTTTGAGCAAGCTTTTCAAGGCGATGTACGAGGAACTCCCTACGCCAAAGAAAAAGAAATAACCAAATTCCGGTTTTTGCACTGCCTTAAGCAACAAGTTCCCTCTACAAAAGACTTGACTTTGAGAATAAAAGAGCAGTAAATGACGGCAGGTACATTATGAAAAAAGAGAATAGAAAGTATTACGAAGCTTACGAGGAACGCTATAAGACGGCTCACGCCCACGGTGTCAGTTGGTCAAGCGATGTAAGCACCCCCATCGTAATGGAAGTGCTTGATAAATACAATATTACCCAAGAGCACAAGCTGTTGGAGATCGGATGCGGTGAAGGCAGAGATTCTAAGAGCATATTAGAACGGGGATTTCCGCTAATGGCAACCGATATTTCAAAAGAAGCAATCGCATATTGTAAGAAACGGATGCCGCAATATGAAAATCATTTCAGCATTTTAGATTGTCTGTCCGAAAAGTTAGATGAAGAATTTGACTTCATATTTGCAATCGCAGTTCTTCATATGCTCGTACCGGATGAGGATAGAGACGGCTTTTATCGGTTCATCTGCAAGCATCTGAGCTCCGGCGGTGTTGCACTGATCTGCACAATGGGCGATGGTGAATTTGAAAGACAAAGCGATATTTCTACAGCGTTTACCCTGCAAGAAAGAAATCACGAATCGGGTAAAATGATGGTTGCAGGAACCTCGTGCAGAATCGTATCTTTCAGCACATTTGAAAAAGAGCTTACCCGGAACGGCCTGACTATAATCGAAAAAGGCATAACAAGCTCAATTCCGGATTTCTCCAGCTTGATGTATGCTGTAGTGAAAAGGTGAATATCTCAAAAGCAGTGCTGTATCACACCTGTAAGGGTGTTTGCATACAAATCTATTTACAGAAAGGGTGGTCTTTTATGAAGATGAATCGTGTATGGAGGGTTCACGCTTCCTAACCCTCCGAATCAAATTTTGGAGGAAACAAAATGAATAAACAAATTACCATCCGTAAAGCTGTCACGGAAAATGATGTTGCGCTCTTTTGGGAGCAGCTTCATACCTACCACAAACGGGATATTTTCTGCGCACCTAATGACGAAGACTTGGAATATTTTCTTGGTTCCGAGTATCACGATCACATGATGATGGTACACAGAAGAAAGCAAAATCCGGCCTATTTTCTCTTCTTTCAGAGGAACGGAAAGGATATTGGCTTCGCAATGCCGGTAATTTTCACCTCAGAGGACGGAAAATGCTTCATTATGGAATTCTGTGTATTCCCGGAGTTCCGTGGAAACGGCACAGGTAAAGAATGTGCCAAAGCTCTATTGCGTTGGGCAAAGGAACACGGAGCACTATACGCTGAGCTGAATTATGGCAGTAATGAACGGCGTCTGCGTTTTTGGAAAAGCATAGGATTCATCGAAAACGGAGTGGACGAATGGGGCGAACCGTTGATGCTCCTGCCTCCCGAAGAGGAAATAGCTTTCACTGTGGAAGTTTTGCAGGACCCGACAGATTGGCAACTTCTCAAACTGCAAAACGGCTTCAAAAAGGAGATCGGCGAAGAAGCTCTGTCCGAGGAACAACAAAGGCAGCTTCAGGAAGCAGTACGAGAAGAAAAAATTACATTCTTTCTTGCCAAGCGGGGCTACCGTGCCGTAGGAATGTGCAGTGTTACAAAAGCCTTTTCCACCTTTACCTGCCGGGATACGGGCATCTTTGAGGACTTTTATGTTGAGCCTATCTTCCGTAAGAAAGGCATCGCGCGGATGTTGGCACAAGCAGCGCAGGAATGGAGCAAAGAAAACGACCTTGCTAGCCTAACCGTCTGCGGTGCTCCCTGCGATGAAAAAATGTATCAATCACTGGGATTTGATGTTCCCTTAGGATTATCTTTCGCACATATCGTGGAAACATCGGATTGATCCCGTAACAAAGTAAAAACTACGCCCCACAGGAGGTTAAATTCCTGTGGGGTTTCGTGCTTTATAAAGCTTTGTAACAAAAAACTTCTATCGGCATAGGCTGGCATGAGGTGATCCTATGCAGCATTGTACAAAACAACCGGATGCCATTGCACAGATTAGGGGCGGAACAGAAGCACCGCAGCTGTCCGGATGCGTCCGGTTTTATCAGGAAAAGGGACGTGTTTTGATTGTGGCGACAATTTCCTGTCTGCCGCAGGATAGTGAGACGAGATTCTTTGGCTTTCATATCCATGAGGGCAGATCCTGTTCCGGTACCGATTTTGCAGGAACGGGAAGCCACTATTCGCCCCTTGGTTTGGCACACCCGAAACACGCAGGTGACCTTCCGCCATTATTGATATGTCAGGGTAACGCTTACTTGGCACTCAGAACAGATCGATTTTCCGTGAAGGACATTCTCGGACGCACTGTGGTTATTCACAGTAACCCCGACGACTTCCGATCTCAACCTGGAGGAAATGCAGGAAATAAAATCGCCTGCGGTGTGATTCGCAAAGCAGTATCGTAATCGCTATTTAAAAAGATCTATTGGGGCGTTGTGAATTATCCACTATCCTTTTGCGTTAGATTCTTACTTGTAGCGTGATTGCTTTCTTCCTGATGCAGTGGTATACTGTCAGCGAGGTGAGCGCTCTATGAAGAAATTATCAGAACAGATCCGAACCGTGCGGAAAAGCAAACAACTTACCCAAGCACAGATGGCAGAGATTCTTGGCGTGCAGTATCAAAGCATCAGCAAATGGGAGAACGGAATCACTATGCCGGATACGGCTATGCTTCCGAGAATTGCGGATTGCTTGGAATGCTCAATAGATGACTTGTTTGATCGTTCTCTCGGATGTAACAGACGAGAGATCCCCACAAATGAAATGCAGTTCTTGTTACAAAGCTATTCTCAGGCTTATGATCCTGAAGCAGGACCGTGGAATTTATCTCTTGAGAACAAATATTTGGAGTTCAAACTCACAGAATTTTTTGAAATGCACTTTGTTGTCACCGAAACAACGAATATATGCAACATTGGAATCGGTGCAGGCGAATGGGATCGGTATCTGTCCTACAAGCTCAAAGACGGAAGCCTCACAAGTATCGATAGACTTCCCCTTTGTTGCCGTCAGTTCGAGAGCCGCCTCCGTTGCGAAAACAATCCAAATCAAGTTCATGTCATATGCATAGATGCTATGAACCTTCCCGATGAAACCCAGTATGACATCGTCACCATAATCGGCTCTACCGCAAAAGAAAGCGATTCAGCCATAGCCCTATTCCAAAAAGCCTGCTCCCTCGTAAAACCCGGCGGTAGCCTGTATTACCAAAGCCTCGATGAAAACGAGGACAGCAATCAGATCATAAAAGCAGCCTTTGCAAATAATATGCAATTATCCGCATTTCTTGAAGATCATGCCTATGGCTTTAAATGCCACTATTATAAATTTTGCAGATTATAGAAAACTAGATATCATAGAAACAGAAAATCCGAACGCTGTTCCGATTGGAACAAAGTTCGGATTATTTCTGTTTGGTGAAGCAAATGCATCAAAAAATTCTCGTGATAACACTTGCTAATTTGGCTCATTTTTTGTATAACAGGAATATGGCGATGACTTCCCTTGATAGATTGCACTTATTCCCGAAGGCATACAACAAAATCAATCTCATTCCCGTATTTGCGGAAATCTAATGCAAGAAACTATACACACATAGAAAAGTGGTGAATTCCTAATGGTCTTAGAAGAATATTGCAGGCAACTGGAACAGCGGATCTCAGATCTGGAAAGAGAAAATGCTCGCTTGCGGGGATTGTTGGGTCTGGATATTCAGCAACCTATAGAAGCAACTCTCAGCGTACCCCAAGCGGATTCTTTTTCATCCCCCAATGTTTCGGGGGAACCCATTAAACCACTGTCTTCGTTGAGTGCCACCTCCGGAGTGCACAAATTCAGTTCTCCTGAGGAAAAGATTCGACTGTTTCGCAGTATGTTCCGTGGCCGAGAGGATGTATTTGCAAAGCGATGGTACAGCCTTACCAAGGAAAAGGGAGGCTACTCCCCGGTTTGCGGTAACGAGTGGAAAGATGGTATCTGCCCAAAGCCCAAAAGCAGCTGCTCCAAATGTGACCATCGGCTATCCGTTGCCCTTAGTGACGAGGCCCTTTTTCAGCATCTCAGCGGAAAGGATCCTTACGGACGGGATGTTGTGGGCCTCTTCCCCATTTTACAGGACACACTTGAAGAAAGCATCTCTGCACACAAAAGCGGAGGATAATCTAAAAGTCAACAGCACAAAGAGGTTTATTATCATGAAGTGGAAGCACTTATTTGATTACAATATTTTAGACCGAGGAATGGACTACTTTGACGACGATCGTGTAACGGTAAGAGAAATCTCAGAGAATCGAATCCTTGCTACGGTGGAAGGCTCAGAAGATTACGATGTCCGCATCCGATTAGCAGATGGAGAAATTGCAAACCTGAGCTGTGATTGTCCTTATGCCGTAGGCGGATCTAAGTGCAAGCATATGGCTGCAGTCCTGTATGCCACAGCAAAGAAATACGATTCTCTATCCCAATCCACCGAGGACAGAGAATCCCTCCCAAACGCCATCGCCACTCTACCCAGGGAGATGTTAGAGAAATTACTCTTCGAGTTAGCCGAAAAAGACAGCAAGCTCCGTGAGCAAATCATTCTGATCGCAACCAAAAAGCTCCCGAGAAATTATCGTTCTGTCTGGCAGGAGGAAATCTCCGCAATACTGGAATTGGATTCTTTTTATGAGACAGGAGATTATGACGAGATCTACGAACACTTCTGCAACTTGACTGCATATTTGGAAGGATCAGCAGACAGTCTCATAAAAAGCGGCTTGATTTGGGAAGCATTTGAGCTGGTTTCCGTGGCATATCAGTCTGTTACGAATGCAGAAGAATACGATTGGGACAACATTCTGGATGAGATGACAGATCTTTGCAATTCCCTATGGGCCAAGCTGTACGAGGAGGCAAACATAGAGCTTCGCAGAAGGATGTTCAGAGGTCTCCGACAAATTGCCATAGATACAGAGCAATTTATGGAAAGTGACACAGCAGACACTCTTGTAAACATTTTTGAAGAGCCGGAATTTGCACAGGAGCTTCTTGCGGAAGTGGATGCTGTCTTGCAAAAAGCAAACAGCGAAAACACAGACTACCACATCAATCAGCGCATAACCCTCATGAAGCATTTGGAAGCATCCTTCCGGGAACAGATCGATTTTCTCCAATCCTATTTCAACCGTCCCCACGCCCGGCAATTACAGATCGATCTTCTAATCGCAGAAGGACTGAATCATGAAGCTATCTCCCTCCTGAAAGCAAGCAAGGATATGGATGCCGAAAACGAGTATCTTGTTTCCGGCTATTGCCGAAAGCTGATCCTGTTGTATCAAAGGACCGAACAGATTCAGGAACTGCGAGAAGAACTCGCCCATTATGTACTATGCTATGAACAAAAAGATCTGGAATATATCCGTCAGTTGAAGAAGGTAACTCCGGAAGAAGAATGGTGTGGCTTGTCCCTAAAGATTCAGCTTTCCAAATCTACGCAGGGAATTCTGGATCAATTCCTTGCAGCGGAAGGCATGTGGCAGAACTTGATGCAAAAGATCGCGTTTTCCGGAAGCACCTTCCTTTTGGAAAAGCACGAAGAGGAATTAGGCTCTCACTTTCCGGAGCAAGTCCGCGATTTCTGGCTTGCCAGGGCACAACAATTCATCCTTCACGCAAACGATCGTGGAGCGTACCGACATGCAGCAAATCTTCTGAAAAAAGCTATGAACTACTCCGGTGGGAAAGAGAAAGCCTTCACAATTGCCTGCGATTGGAAAACTACCTACTATCGCCGAACCGCTCTCAAGGAAGAGCTGGGCAAGATTGGTCTATAATCCAAAAACAGTACCAAGATTTATGAAAGACAAGCTATTTTATACCCTTCAGGGTATAATTCCTATTGCAGAAACATATTTACAACCCTATCATTAGAGAAGCATGATTGACCCTTGTATTTGGAAAGATCTACTGATATAATACAGTTAGAGAAACTTGAATTTGACGGGGGGCATTCATATATGAACGCAAACTTTGAGATTGGAGAATTGGTTATAGAAACGGAAAGATTGATATTACGTTCTTTTAAGCAATCCGACCTGCTCGATTTCTATGAATACGCATCTGTTCCGGGCGTTGGTGAGATGGCAGGTTGGAAGCATCACGAAACAATTGAAAAAACGCAAGAAATCTTGGATATATTTATCAAAGAAGATAAAACATTCGCTATCGTTTTCAAAAAGAATAACAAAGTAATCGGTTCCCTTGGTGTTGAAAAATATGGACTCGAAGAAAAACTGACCGAATTTAAAAGCTATTATGGTCGTGAAATTGGTTATGTGTTATCGAAGGATTACTGGGGCAAAGGTATTATGCCCGAAGCTGTGGGGGCTGTCATTACCTATCTGTTTGACGATTTGAATTTAGACTTTTTAACCTGCGGATATTATGATTTTAACATTCAATCCAAAAGAGTTCAGGAAAAGTGCGGATTTAAGCCTTACCGAAAGCTTGTCATGGATACTCGGTTAGGAACAAAGGAATCAGGCGTCCTAAATTTGCTTGTCAATCCAAACAAGAATATTTCACTTGTGTTCTCACATCCTGAAACGTTAATTTACAAATAACTATAAAATTGCAATGTGACGAGGTGATTCAGATGATAGATATGGATGCCTGGTTGAAAAATTTCTTGCAGACCTTAAACGAGACATTCGCAAACCGTGTATGGTTTGTTGGTCTGCAAGGCAGTTATGGTCGTGGTGAAGCAACAGAAACAAGTGACATTGACATTGTTGTAATTTTGGATGAATTATCTGCTTTGGACATTCAAACTTATAATAACATGTTGGACACACTGTCTCATAGGGAACTGATTTGCGGTTTCCTTTCAGGGAAAAAGGAAATTTTGAATTGGGAGCCGGCTGACCTGTTCCAGTTTTGTCATGACACTACACCAATCAAGGGAAGTCTTGGCGAGGTGTTGGCTGTCGTTGACAGCAATGCTGTTAACAGAGCAATCAAAATCGGAGCTTGCAATGTTTATCACGGCTGTGTGCACAACATGCTGCACGAAAAAAGTGAAGACATTTTGAAAGGATTATATAAATCCGCTTCCTTCGTAGTGCAGGCCATTGCATTCAAGGAAACGGAGAACTATATAAAACATCTCAGTGAGTTACGGAATGTCGTTACTCATGAGGAACGGACGATCATTGAAATATTCCTGAACTTAAACCGTAACTTTCGAACGATTAAGTAATACGAACATTTAACGCGTCAAGCAACTTCTGGGTTTTGCCTGAGATCTCTCCGGTAACCCAGGAGTTGTTTATTTTTAACCGATGGATATACTT
>JAZOAV010000094.1:0-5997 GCA_045595645.1 Faecousia sp. | reverse complement strand
GAAACTTAGTGTTTTTCGAGTTCTTTTAGACATAACTAACACCGTCCTTTGGTATTAGTATATCATATCACCTGTCCTATAAATTGGACTTTGAGAACTATATTTTGTGGTATGCTTACTAAAGGTGATAACCTAAATTCCAATTTGTCGTTTTGTTTTAATACGACGCATACAAAAACACCTTATGACTTTTTGCTGTCGATAAGGTGTTTTAAAAAGTTTGCACCAAATTTGCACCAAGATAAATTTTATATCAAAAAGAAAACCCCAAAACCATAATGGTTTCGGGGTTTTTGTTGTTCTTGAAATAATACAGATTATCTCTTGGAAAAGTTTTGCGAAGCATTTGAGAATTTTCCGCAGCTTTTTGTTTTCACTAAACGCACCTTAAAATTTTCGGTTTTCTTCGATATATCATAAAAACTAATCATTTTTAATCGCAAAAGTTAGAAAAACAAATAATGTAAAACCGCTGCGAAAATCCCATTTGTTCCTTACCTGTCCCTTACCCTCCACACTCCACCGCTTCCACGGCAACGAGGGTAAACGACTGTATTTGAATCACCTCAACCTTAAATACAAAAAACAGGAGGAAACACCCATGGAAAAATACATCTACGATCACACCAACGGCTGGCGGTACGAGCTTGTAGGCGATTACTACCTCCCCTATGTACATTCGGAAGATCCCACCACCAAGCCCGATTGCCACACCCCCGAATCCCATACCGAAGTACAGCCCGTTGGCACACGGAATCATCATAACCAAAGCCTTCCTTGCAGGAGCAATTTTGCCTCTGAACCCCACACCGAAGAGCAATTCATCGGCACTTGGGGTATGCGGCACCTAACCTATCTCCGCACCCATAGCCCCTCCGCATACCGGGAATTTCTCCGTAACAGCAAGCTGAACAGCTATCTTGCAGAGATCGATGCATCCGCACAAGCAATGTTTGACCGTCTGGTAATCCAACTGGCAAAGAGCCAAGGTATCACCGAAGAACTCAAAGCCCAAGACGAAATGGAATGGGTTAGAGCCATGAACTCCATCCGCCACACCGCCGAAGAAGTCGTCCTCACGGAGGTGATCTACGCATGATGGAGCAATATATGAAAGTCTTAACCGACTTGGTCATGTCCGAACACCCCAACCTCGGCCCCGGCGACTCGCTCCTGTCTCTCCTCTACGAAGTCTACAACGAACACAACAACATGGACACCGCCCAAATCAAAGCCGCCTACCGATCCCTCTACCAAGCCATGAACGGCAAAACCTTAGACGAAATGGACACCATCCTCTACCCCGTCTGCGCCCTCTGCCGTGAACACGAACTCTCCGGCTTCATCACCGGCTTTAAACTCGCCCTCCGCCTAACCCAAGAGCTGAAGTAAATCCCACCCGAACGCACCAATCCGCCGAGCAGCCCCAAAAGCTGCCCGGCGGATTTCAATAATCAAGTGACATTTCTGCAATATTATGATGATCTAAAGGTGTGTAACTTGATTGAGCAAAAACTACAGGTGGTTATTTATGATAACGATGTATTATGAAGAAGAACTTGCAAGAAACACACAAAGCGTGATATTATTAAAAAAATAACAGTTATGAGGAGAATGTGGCGTGAAATTTGGAGAAGTCGGCGGAATTATTGCGGCTGCAAGCAAAAAAGATGCGGTGCCGTTACTGCAAATCGGCTCCATTTCCATTATTAAAAGAATCGTTTTGATTCTGCAGCGAGCTGGTGTTTTTCCGATCGTAGTCGTCACAGGAACAGACGAGGTGGAGGTCACCCACCAGCTTGCTTCCTTGGGTGTCATTTTCCTGCGCCATGAGCAGTGCGATGCGCCGGAGCTGTTTTCTTCGGTAAAGCTCGGCCTTTCTTATCTGAAGGATAAATGCGAAAAGGTCGTCTTTACGCCTGTGAACACACCGATGTTTTCACCGGAAACGCTAAAAGAGTTGCTTGCGCACGAAGGGCGGGTCGTTCGTCCTTCGTGCCTTGGGAAAGGCGGTCATCCGGTTGTCATTGACAACAATGTAATCCCCGAAATCTTGAGCTATACCGGCGACGACGGTCTGCGAGGAGCTATCCGAACGATCGGCGGCGAATGTCGTGTCGAAGTGGATGATGAGGGCGTCCTGATGAGCATTCACGATCAGGAGCAGCTCAATAACCATCTGAAAAAGCACAATCATTCCATGCTGAACCCGGGAATTAAGATCAGCATCGAAAAAGAATCCGTGATTTTTGAACACCGATTAAAATTGTTGCTGCTTTTGATTGCATATATGCAATCGGTAAAACGTGCGTGTAAGATGACAGGACTTGCTTACGGCAATGCATGGATCATGCTCAACCGTCTGGAGCAAGAGGTCGGTTATACGATCATCGAGCGCAAGCACGGCGGCAGCAGAGGCGGGCATACCATTTTAACCGAAAAAGGTCGTGAGTTGATACAGGCGTATCAGCTTTTTGAAATGAAAATGCGCCAATGTTCGCAGGAAGCTTTTGATGAATTTTTCAAGAAAAAAGGGTTAATGTAGCAGTTTGAACAAGTTTATCTTGCTTTTTTTGCGAGTTCTTTTTAGAAAGAATTTGGATATTGAGAAAAAATTTAATAATATAATTTTAAGGAGTATGTTTATGAGCGGTCATTGTAACGATCATACATTTTCTGCTGTAACCACAGTTTATGCAAAACCGATTTTCGCAACGGACAATACATATCCGGAGCAGCTTCCCTTGGAAGCGCTTTACGATCACGAGGACTACGTTGATCTGATCAGCGCCCAAGAGTTTGGCATTGAGTCATTGTTTTCTCACAAAACCCTTCTGTGTTTGTTGATCGCAAAGAGGACCGATGCGCTTGACGAGATGGAAACCCTCATTTTGCAACAAACAACACCGAGCAATGTCATTGCAACGGCACAGTTGCAGGAAAATCGAATCGTCGTCAGCATTGGCGGTCAGAGCCTTTCTTTGCCCAATGCGGAAAATGCGTCTGATTTGCATAGCGCATTGATCGAAAATGCTGCTCCGAAGGCTGCGTGGCTTGCAGCTTTGGGCGTGTGGTGTACGAACTACCGTGTCGTACTATGCGCAGATGAGAGTTTGTCATGAAAGCAAAACGAATCAACGGCTTGATTTTGGCGGCAGGCTTATCCAGCAGAATGGGTGATTTTAAGCCGCTGATGCCCTTGCGGGGGAAAACACTGATAGAGAACTCTATCGATTCCATGCTTCTTGCAGGAATCAACCGAGTTGTGGTTGTTTTGGGCCACAAAGGCGCGGATTTGGAGGCGATCCTGCGCAGCCGCTATGTCGGAGATACTGTCACAATGGTCTACAATCCCGACTACGCAAGCACCGATATGTTCACGTCTATTAAGATCGGCATTTCCGCGATGCCGGAGTGCGATGCATTTTTCCTGCTACCGGGCGACATGCCTGTGGTTGCAAAAGAAACCTTTTTGGCGGTCTACCGAGCAATGCCGGAGACGCATGCCGCAATTACTTTCCCGACGCTGGAAGGATACCGCAAGCATCCGCCGCTGATCGACAGCCGTTTTATCCCTGAAATACTGAACTATAACGGCGAGTGCGGACTCAGAGGCTTCTGGACGCTTCACGAATCATCGATCGAAACCGTTGCGGTGGACGATATCGGCTGCTGGACGGATTTAGATACCTTTGAGCAATACTTTTCCTGTATTAATCGCTATAAATCAAAAGGAGGAAGTTAAATGAAAACAATTTCCCGATCTGTCGTAAAGAAGGATCATGCGCCGAAAATGTCAGGTCAGAGCATGTATGTCTGTGACATTGACAAGCATGGCGTTCTTTGCGGCAAGCTGCTGCGTTCCAAGCTGGCAAGAGCCAAGCTGCTGGAGGTCAAGGTGCCGGAGTTGCCCGACGGCTACTACTACATTGACCGCAACGATGTCCCCGGCGATAACAATGTCAACATCGTCATGGACGACACCCCCGTCTTTGCAAGAGAGACCGTAGAATACATCGGCGAGCCCATCGGCATGGTTTGCGGTCCCGATGAAGCGGTTTGCGAAGAGCTTCTCACAAAATTTGAAGTCGTTTACGAAGAATTAGAGCCTATGCTCGACCTGCGCAAGGCAGAGGAAGTGTTCTTCAACTACGAATACGGCAAGGGCGATATCGACGAAGCCTTTGCACAGGCTGATAAGATTTACGAGGAAGAATTTGAAACCGGCTATCAGGATCAGACCTATTTGGAAACTCAGGGCATGATGGCTGAGCCGGAAGAAGGCGGCAGAATGTATGTCCACGGCTCCATGCAGTGCGCTTACTATGTCCACGGTGCCGTCATGCGTGCCTTGAACGCAGGCCCTGCTGATGTGCATATCCATCAGGATGTGACCGGCGGCGGCTTCGGCGGCAAGGAAGCCTTCCCCTCTATTTTGGGCTGTCAGGTTGCGGTTGCCGCAAAGAAGATCGGCAAGCCTGTCCGTTGCGTGTTCGGCAGACGGGAGGACTTGGAATTTACCTCCAAGCGTCATCCCTCTCTGTGCACCTATAAGGTCGCCGTCAAGGACGGAAAGATCACCGCAATGGATATTGATGTCAAGTTCAACAGCGGTGCATACACCACCCTGTCTGCTGTCGTTTTGCAGCGTGGCCTGATCTGCGCTGACGGCGTTTACAATGTAGAAAATCTCCGCGTCCGTGGTAAGGCTCTCAAGACCAACACCACTCCCTGCGGTGCATACCGTGGCTTTGGTGCTCCCCAGACCTTCTTTGCTGTGGAAATGATCATGGATCATATCGCCAAGGATTTGGGCGTGGATACCCTCGAATTTAAGGAAGCTCATTTGGTCAAGCAGGGCGACAAGACCTCTACCTCCGGCCTGTATCACTTCCCCGTACCCCTGCCCGAAATGATCGACGAGATCGACAAGGCTTGCGACCTGCGCAGAAAGCACAAGGAATACGCACAGCCTCAGACCGGCCGCTATCGCAAGGGCATCGGCTTCTCCATGCACTTCCACGGTGCAGGTTTCACTGGCTCCGGCGAGCGTGACCATATCAAGGCAGTTGTCCGTCTGCGCAAGTACAAGGACGGCAGTGTGGAAATTTTGGCCTCCAACGGCGAAATCGGTCAGGGTCTGCGTACCACCTTCCCCAAGATCGTTGCCAACGAGCTGAATCTGCCTCTGGAAAAGGTATTCTATGACCATCCCGACACCTCCCGCGTGCCCGACTCCGGCCCCACCGTTGCATCCCGTTCTCTGATGACCGTCGGTGAGCTGCTGCGCAGAGCTGCCATCAAGCTCCGCACCATTTGGGAGGACGACAAGGATCAGATGGTAGAAGAAAAGTTCGTAGAGCCCGACTTTATGATCCCCTTCTATCTGGACAAGTTCCAGGGTGACGCCTACCCCACCTATGCTTGGGGCGCACAGGCCATTGAGGTCGAAGTGGATACTTACACCGGCATCACCAAGATTCTCGGTGCTTACGCCTCCTTCGATGTGGGTACTCCCATGGACTATAACATCGTCATGGGTCAGATGGAGGGCGGCTTCCTGCAGGGCATCGGCTATGCCTCCACCGAATTTATGAATTACGACAACAAGGGTCGCATCCGCAATAATTCCTTCTCGGATTACCTGATTCCCACCAGCGTGGATGTGCCCGAGCTGAAGTGTCAGCTCCATGTTGAAGAATATCCCTATGGTCCTTACGGCGCAAAGGGCGCAGGCGAGTTGCCTCTGGTCGGTGCCGCTCCCGCTTATGTGGAAGCCATCGAGCAGGCATTGGGCATAGACTACCGCCTGAATCACGCTCCCTTTACCGCAGAAGATACCATCAAAGCACTGTCTAAGGAGGAAGCATAATGAACGATATTAAGTTTATCCTCAACGGAAAAGAAGTCAGCTACGCAGGCAGCGCAGCCGACCGCCTTTTGGATGTCCTGCGTGACACCTATCGTTGCACTTCTGTTAAGTGCGGATGCAAAGAG
>JAZOAV010000093.1:0-8570 GCA_045595645.1 Faecousia sp. | reverse complement strand
ACCTGCTCCGGCGGGCCGTTCTTTGGCAAAAAGCCGGAGGAGATGCAGCATATGCGCAAGGACGATGCTTTGCGCCATCCGAACTGGAAGATGGGCAACAAAATCACCATCGATTGCGCGACACTGATGAACAAGGGCTTGGAGGTCATTGAGGCCATGCGATTGTACGACCTGCCCCTGTCGCAGGTGGATGTGGTGATTCACAGACAGAGTATCGTCCATTCCTTGGTGGAATTTCGGGACGGTGCGGTGATGGCACAGTTGGGCGTGCCCGATATGCGGATTCCCATTCGCTTGGCTATGACCTATCCCTATCGGGTGGAAAATCCTGCCGAGCCTTTGGATTTGCTCTCCTGCGGAGACCTGACCTTCCATAAGCCCGATGAACAGACTTTCCCTTGCCTCGCTTTGGCAAAGGAGGCGGCACAGCGGGGCGGCAATGCCTGCGCAGTGATGAACGGAGCCAATGAAGCGGCGGTTGCCCTATATTTGCAGGACAAAATCGGTTTTTATGACATTTCCCGTTTGGTACGGACGGCAATGGAGACGGTGCCTTTTGTGCAGTGCCCCGATTTGCAGGAAATCTTGAACGCAGATGCCGCCGCAAGGCGCACTGTGGGAAATCGTATGTGAGGTGAAGGCTTTGGTAGTTGTATATGTTTTGCTGGCGATCGTGCTGTTTAGCTTGCTGGTGCTGGCGCACGAGTTTGGCCATTTTATCACGGCGAAGCTCAGTGGTGTGCAGGTGAACGAATTTTCTCTGTTTATGGGCCCTGCTCTGTGGAAGAAGCAGAAGGGAGAGACTCTTTACGCTCTGCGGTGTATCCCCTTTGGCGGTTACTGTGCCATGGAGGGCGAGGACGGAGAAAATGACAATCCTCGTGCCTTTGTGAATGTTAAGGTTTGGAAGCGTCTGGTGATTTTGGTTGCCGGTGCCTTTATGAACTTCGTGGTAGGCTTCCTAATCGTCCTGATTTTCCTCGGAATCTTTACCTCTACCTATCGCGGCGGCTATATGGCCAATAAGCAGGTGGTAGGTGTGATGGAGAACCGTCCCTTTGTGGGACAGCTCTTAGAGGGGGACGAGTTCTACAAAATCAACGGCCGTCGTGTCTTTGTGCAGAGCGATATTACCATGCTTCTGGATAGAGAGGTAGATGGCGTACACGATATCGTGGTACTGCGAGATGGCGAGAAGGTACTGCTGAAGCAAATCACCATGCAGAGAAGTGCGGAGGACGGCCTTTACGGTTTCACCATCGGCTCGGACACCATGACCTTCGGGATTCTGCTCAAGGAGTCCTGGAATCAATCTTTGGATTTGGGTCGATTGACTTGGATGGGTCTGAGTGACCTGATTACGGGACGGGAATCCGTCAAGAATGTGGCAGGCCCTGTAGGTGCTGTGGATATGGTCGTCAGCACGGTGAAGCAGACGGATAACACGGGTCTTGCCATTTTGAATCTCATTTATTTCTTCGGCTTTATTTCCATCAATTTGGGCGTGATGAATCTCCTGCCCATTCCCGCACTGGACGGCGGCCGCTCTGTCTGTCTGCTGGTCACGGCGGCGGTGGAAAAAATCTTTAGACGGAAAATCAATCCCAAGTACGAGACCTATCTCCACGCCGGCTTTATGATTGTGTTGTTGGCGTTTATGGCGATTGTCACATTTAAGGATGTTTGGGGGCTGTTTACCTGATGACAAGACAAATTATGGTGGGCGGTGTGCCCATTGGCGGTGGCGCACCTGTTTCCATTCAATCCATGCTCAACCGCCCCAATACAGATATCGAGGGCTGTCTGCAACAGATTCAGGCATTGAAGCAGGCAGGTTGTGAAATCGTGCGCCTGTCGGTGCTGGATGAGGAAGCGGCAGTGGCCTTCGGAAAAATTGCAGAGAAATCGCCTCTGCCCCTGGTGGCAGACATTCATTTTGACTATCGGCTGGCTTTGGCCGCCGCCGAGGGCGGTGCGGCGAAAATCCGTATCAACCCCGGCAATATCGGCGGGGAGGATCGGGTAAAAGCGGTGGTGGATTGCTGTAAAATGCACCATATTCCCATACGCATCGGCGTCAACGGCGGTTCTTTGGAAAAATCCTTGCTGGAAAAGTACGGACATCCCACGCCGGAAGCATTGGTAGAGAGTGCATTCTCCCACATTGCTCTCTTGGAAAAGTTCGGCTTCTATGACACCTGTGTGTCCATGAAGTCCAGTAATGTGCCCCTGATGATGCAGGCCTACCGCCTGATGCATGAGAAATCTGACTATCCCCTCCATGTGGGAGTTACGGAGACGGGCACGGAGTACATGGGCACGGTGAAATCCGCCATGGGAATCGGCGGCTTGCTGTGCATGGGCATCGGTGACACCATTCGGGTGTCCCTGACGGCAGATCCCGTGCGGGAAATTGTGGCGGCAAAGGCCATTTTGAAGGCGGCGGGACTGCGGAAAAGCGGTGTGAACCTCATTTCCTGTCCTACCTGCGGACGGACAAAAATCGACCTGATCGGCCTTGCCAATCAGGTGGAGGAAGCACTGCAGGATTGTGAAAAAGACATTACCGTAGCGGTCATGGGCTGTATTGTCAACGGCCCCGGCGAGGCACGGGAAGCAGATGTGGGCATTGCCGGCGGTGACGGCTGCGGCGTTCTCTTTGTCAGAGGAGAGCTGCGGGAAAAGCTGCCCTATGACCAACTGCTGCCTGCATTGCTGCGGTACATAGAAAAGCTATAGGAGAAGCTATGATTTCCTTATTGGATATGTTTTCCGAATACTGTCCGGAGGAACCGCTGCGTGCTGCCTTGCAGCAGGCGGCGGTTTGTCACGGAGATTTTGACAGGGAAGCCCATGTCATTTCCCTGTGGCTGGACTTTCCGGACTATGTGCCTGCCCGATTATTGCGGCAGGCAGAGGAGGAAATAGAACAATTTTATGATCTGAAGCGACTGTGTTTGCATCCCCGTTTTCCTGCTGAGAGCCTATCCAAGCTGGAAGGGCAGGAGCTAAATAAGCTGCTGACAGGGGCTTATTCGCCTTGTGCCGCAATTTTGGCAGGCTGTAGGTGGGAGTTGGGAGAGCAGACTCAGCTCTATCTCCGCGCCAATGGTAAGGAGGATTTGACTCCCCATCTGCCTATAGTGGCACGGTACATCTCGGAACATTTTGGCGTTCTGCCCCAAATTATGGTACATAGCGGGAAGCTGTCGGGGGACTTGTTTGCGGAAACGGAGAAAATGCGCTTGGATGCCATGACAGAGGTTCCTGCACCTAAATTTTCTCAGCCTGTGGCAGCAGCTTCTGCGGCGAAAAAGCCCGAATCCAATCTGATTTACGGCAAACCCTTCTCCGGCGAGAAAACGCCTATGAAGGACATTTCCATGGAGCGGCAGGATGAACGCATCATTATCGAGGGCAAGGTCTTTGCCGTAGACCATCGGCAGACGCGGCAGAATACGGCAACCATCATTTCCTTTGATATGACGGACTATACGGGATCTGTCCATGTGGGCGGCTATTTCAAGGGTGATACGGGCAAGCCCATTGCCGATGCGGTGACAAAGCCGGGAATGTGGCTGCGTATTCAGGGTAAGATCGATTACGATGAGTACAGCAAGGAGGTCGTGGTTCGCCCCTTTGCCATTGCACCTGCCACGGCACCGAAACGGGAGGACAAGGCTGAGCAAAAGCGGGTGGAGCTCCATCTGCACACCACCATGTCTATGATGGATGCTCTGACCAATACAGGCGATGCGGTGGCAACGGCGGCTCGCTGGGGACATCAGGCCATTGCCATTACCGACCACGGCGTAGCATCCTCCTTCCCCAATGCCCTGAAAGCCTCCAAAAATAAGGTGGCGGGCACGGAGAAACCCATTAAGATCCTCTACGGCTGTGAGGGCTACTATATCAACGATGTGGACGACCGCATTGCCGTCCACGGTGAACGAGCTATGCCCCTCGACGGAGAATTTGTGGCATTTGACTTGGAAACGACAGGTCTTTCTGCCCAAAATGATGTAATTATCGAAATCGGTGCTGTGATTTTCCGGAATGGCGAAGTGGTGGATACCTTCCAAACCTTTGCCGCGCCCCACCGTCCCTTGGAGCCGAAAATCATCGAGCTGACAGGCATTACCGATGCCATGCTCAAGGGTGCGCCGGAGCTTTCGGAGGTTCTGCCCAAATTTTTGGAATTCTGCGGCGACAGACCGCTGGTTGCCCACAACGCAGACTTTGATGTGGGCTTTGTCACGGCGGCTTGTGAACGCCTGCAAATTCCCTTTGAACCGACCTTTATCGATACCCTGATTCTCTCTCAGAACCTCATGCCTCAGCTCAATAAGCACAAGCTGAATTTGGTGGCAGAGGCACTGAGTCTGCCGGAATTTAACCATCATCGTGCCTCTGACGATGCCAAAACCTGCGGTATTCTCTATCTGCGCTTTGCCAAGATGCTGGCAGAGCGGGGTCTGAAAGATATTCAGGAAATCAATGCCGATATGGTCACGCTGCGTTCCGGTAGTAAAATTAACGAACGGCGAACCAAGCATATCTTGGTCTTTGCCAAGAATCAGATGGGCCTTAGAAATCTGTACCATCTCATTTCCGATGCCCATTTGAAATACTTCAAGCGCAATCCCCGTATGCCCAAATCTGCCATTTTGCAGTATCGGGAGGGCTTGATCATCGGCTCGGCTTGTGAAGCGGGTGAGCTGTTTCAGGCGGTCATTGCTCACAAGAGCTGGGCAGAGCTGAAACGCATTGCCTCCTTCTACGACTTCCTGGAAATTCAGCCCTTGAGCAACAACCGCTTCATGCTGGCAGACGGTACGGTGGAGTCCGAGGAGGATTTGCGGGAGTTCAACCGCACAGTGGTGCGTTTGGGCGAGGAGTTGGGCAAGCCTGTGTGCGCCACGGGAGATGTGCATTTCTTAAATCCGGAAGAAGAAATCTATCGTCGGATTCTGCTGGCAACCAAGGGCTTCTCCGATTGCGACAGAGAAAACCCCCTCTATTTCCGCACAACAGACGAGATGTTGGAGGAATTTTCCTATTTGGGCGAGGAGAAAGCCTTTGAGGTGGTGGTCACCAATACCAACCGCATTGCGGATATGTGTGATGTGGTGCGCCCCGTGCCTCACAATCTGTTTGCGCCCAAAATCGAAAATTCTGTGGAGGATTTGAAGACACTGGTGTACGGAAAGATGCACCGCCTCTACGGTGAGAATCCTCCCGAGTGCATCGTTAAGCGAGTGGAAACAGAGCTGAACGATATTATCACCTGCCATTACGATGTGATTTATATGTCGGCGCAGAAGTTAGTGCAAAATTCGCTGGAAAATGGCTATCTGGTCGGCTCTCGTGGCTCTGTCGGCTCGTCTTTGGTGGCGTACATGTCGGGCATTACGGAGGTTAATTCTCTTGCGCCCCATTACCGTTGCCCCAAGTGCAAATATTGTACCTTTGATGTGCCCGAGGGCGTGCAGTGCGGCGCAGACTTGCCCGATGCCGTCTGCCCCGAGTGTGGGGAACCGCTGGAAAAGGACGGCTTCAACATCCCCTTTGAAACCTTCTTAGGCTTCGGCGGCGACAAGGTGCCTGACATCGACCTGAACTTTTCCGGCGAATATCAGGCCAAGGCGCACGCATATTGTATTGAGATGTTCGGCGCCAGTCATGTGTTCCGTGCGGGCACCATTGGAACAGTAGCAGACAAGACGGCTTATGGCTATGTAAAAAAATATTTGGCAGAGCGAAATTTGGTGGTTCCCAAGGCAGAAGAAAATCGTCTGTCCATGGGATGCGTGGATGTGCGCCGCACCACGGGACAGCACCCCGGTGGGCTGGTGGTCATTCCGCAGGAAAACGAGATTTGGGATTTCTGCCCCGTACAGCATCCTGCCGACGATGTGAATACGGATACCATTACCACCCATTTTGAGTATCACTCCATGGAGGAAAACCTGCTCAAGCTGGATATGCTGGGGCACGATGACCCCACCATGATCCGCATGATGGAGGATATGACGGGAGTGGATGCCACGACCATTCCTCTGGACGAGAAAAAGTTCATGTCCCTGTTCACCTCCTCCAAGGTGCTGGGCTACGAAAATGATCCCATTTTAGGGCCGACGGGCGTGGTTGCCGTGCCGGAATTTAATACCCACTTCACCCGTGAGGTGCTTTTGGATACCAAGCCCACCCAGTTTGATACGCTTCTGCGTATTTCCGGTTACACCCATGGCACGGATGTGTGGCTGGGCAATGCCCGGGACCTGATCATGTCCGGCACGGCGAGAGCCGACCAAACGGTAGGCTGCCGTGACGACATTATGATCTACCTCATTTCCATGGGTCTGCCGGAGAAGCGAGCCTTCAAAATCATGGAAATGGTGCGAAAGGGCAGGGGACTGCCTGACGGCGCAGAGGAGGAAATGAAGGCGGCAGGTGTACCTGAGTGGTATATCGGCTCGTGCAAAAAAATCAAGTATCTGTTCCCCAAAGCCCACGCCGTAGCCTATGTTATGATGGCATTCCGCATTGCCTGGTTCAAGGTCTATCACCCCTTGGCCTTCTATTCTGCCTATTTTTATCGGCGCAGTCAGAAGGGCGGCTTCGATGCGGTCATGATGACAAACGGCATGGAAACGGTAAAAGGACACATCAAGGCCATTGCCAACAACCCCGACAAGACTGCCAAGGACGAGGATTTGGCGGCAACCTTGGAGGTTTGCTACGAGTTTTACCTGCGGGGCTTTGACTTTGCACCTATCGACCTGTATCGCTCCCATGCAACCAAATTCCTCATTGCCGATGGAAAGCTGCTGCCACCCTTTGTGTCCGTTTCCGGCTTGGGTGAAACGGCGGCGTGGGATATTATGAACGGACGAGAGGGCAAGCAGTTTGTGTCTATTGAGGAATTTGCCCATGCCTGTCCCAAGGTTTCCAAGACCCATATCGAGAATTTGAAGCTGGCAGGTGCCTTTGGAGAGCTGCCGGATACCAGTCAAATCACACTGTTTTGATCAAAAGGAACAAAAATAGACCTCGTTTTTCGTGCAAAAGAACAAAGTTTTCAAAAGTGTTTGCTGTTTTTGTCAAAATACAGTATAATTACCGTGATTATTAAAATAATAAGGAGTGTTTTTGTTATGCAAGAGCTTGAAAAGCAATTCCATATTCATTGTGTGGAGGGAGATGTAGGTCGTTACTGCATCCTGCCCGGTGACCCCGGCCGTTGTGAGGCCATTGCAAAACTGTTTGACAACCCCGTTCATGTTTCTCAGAATCGGGAGTATAATATCTACACCGGCACGCTGCTGGGCGAGAAGGTCAGTGTGTGCTCCACCGGCATCGGCGGCCCCTCTGCCTCCATCGCCATGGAAGAGCTGCACAACATCGGCGCAGACACCTTCATTCGTGTGGGCACCTGTGGCGGTATTGACCTGAATGTGCAGTCCGGCGATATCGTTGTTGCTACCGGTGCCATTCGCTTTGAGCATACCTCCATGGAATATGCCCCCATCGAGTATCCCGCTGTTGCCAATTTGGATCTGACCATCGCTCTGCGTCAGGCTGCTTTGGCCATGGGGAAGACGACCCATACCGGCGTTGTGCAGTGCAAGGACGCTTTCTACGGCCAGCACAGCCCCGCCAAGATGCCTGTTTCGTATGAACTGCTGCAAAAGTGGGAAGCATGGAAGCGTCTGGGTGTTTTGGCCAGTGAGATGGAATCCGCCGCTCTCTTTGTCGTAGCCGATGCACTGGGTTGCCGCTGCGGTTCTTGTTTCCATGTCATTTGGAATCAGGAGCGTGAGGCTGCGGGCTTGGATCAGAACATGAGCGAGGATACCTCTGCCGCTATCCGCGTAGGCGTTGAGGCTCTGAAGCTGATCATTGCGCAGGATAAGGCTAAGTAAGGAACTTTTTTGTCGTAAATTCGTCTGATAACCGAAAGGAGGTTGGATAGGGTGCGTAGATTGTGGTGGACGGTTTGGATCGAGGTCGCCATTGTTGCGTTTTTGCTCTACACGGGCTATGACTATGCGCGGGATAAGGTGCAGGAATATGTTTCTCCCTATCTGATCGAGGAAGACGAGGTCGGAGAACGCGGCGACAATATTTTGACCCAGCTTGTGGAAATGGTGGAGGATAAGCTCGGCATTCGCTTGAATTATGAGGACATGATTTTTGATTATGCCAATGAATTTGCCACTACCCTAATGGAACAGTCGCAGGAGGAACGCAAGCCTCCCACAGAGACATATAATGTCATCGTCGAAACCGATGATGTCATGGGTCCCAAGCATTAAACAATCGCCCCGTTGTTAGGGGACATATGCAGAAAAGAACGATGCCGTGTCATAGAACCGGCATCGTTTTTTAATCGGTTTAGGCAAGTGCTATTTACATTACATGGGAAATGGTGTATACTAATACTATTATTCAATGAAAAGTAGACAACTTTTCATTGAATAATTGAATAATAGTATGACAAGGGAGACGGAGTATGGACAGCTTCAGCAGGAAAGAATATTTATCCTTAACAATGCCGACGGAGGAAA
>JAZOAV010000092.1:0-26918 GCA_045595645.1 Faecousia sp. | reverse complement strand
CATCCGTCTTGAGCGCAGCGAAAAGCCCCGTGCCGAAGCTATCAGCTATATGGAGAGCATGAATGAGCCCTACAAGGTAGAGCTGATTCAGGATCTGCCCGAGGATGCTGTCATTTCCTTCTATACCCAGGGTGAGTTTACCGACCTGTGCGCCGGCCCCCATCTGGATTCTACCGGCCGCATTAAGGGCAATGCCTTTAAGCTGACCCAGTGCTGCGGTGCCTATTGGAGAGGCGATTCCAAGCGGAAGATGCTTCAGAGAATCTACGGCGTAGCCTTCCCCAAGAAGGAAGAGCTGGATGCTTATTTGCAGCAGCAGGAAGAAGCCCGCAAGCGTGACCACAACAAGCTGGGCCGTGAGCTGGAATTCTTCACCACCGTGGATGTGATCGGTCAGGGTTTGCCCATTCTGTTGCCCAAGGGCGCCCGTGTCATTCAGCTCTTACAGCGTTGGGTGGAGGACGAGGAGCAGAAGCGTGGCTATGTGCTGACCAAGACGCCTCTCATGGCAAAGAGCGATCTGTATAAGATTTCCGGCCACTGGGATCACTATCGCGACGGTATGTTCGTTATGGGCAACCCTGAGGATGATGGCAAGGAATGCTTTGCTCTGCGCCCCATGACCTGCCCCCTCCAGTATCAGGTGTTCCTGAACCGTGCCCGCAGCTACCGCGATCTGCCCATGCGTTTGGGTGAAACCTCTACCCTTTTCCGCAACGAGGACTCCGGCGAAATGCACGGCCTGATCCGTGTGCGCCAGTTCACCATTTCCGAGGGTCACATCGTTCTGCGGCCTGAGCAGTTGGAAGAGGAATTCAAGGGCTGTCTGGAGCTTGCCAAGTATTGCTTAGAGACCGTTGGCATGCTGGAAAATTGCACCTTCCGTTTCTCTCAGTGGGATCCCAATAACACTGCCAAGTATATCGGCACTCCCGAGCAGTGGGACGAGGCACAGGGCATTATGGGCAAGATCCTCGACGACCTTGGTGTTGACTATACCATCGGCATCGACGAGGCTGCCTTCTACGGCCCCAAGCTGGACATTCAGTACAAGAATGTTTTCGGCAAGGAAGATACCATCGTTACTATCCAGGTTGACCAGCTTTTGGCAGAGCAGTTCGGCATGGAATACACCGATGTGGACGGCAAGAAGCGTCGTCCCTATATCCTGCACCGTACCTCTTTGGGCTGCTACGAGCGTACGCTGGCATACCTCATTGAACGCTATGCCGGTGCCCTGCCTCTGTGGATGATGCCCACGCAGGTTCGCATTCTGCCCATTACCGACCGTGCCCACGAATATTCCAAGGAGCTGGAAGCTAAGCTGGAAACCATGGGAATTCGTGTAGAGTGCGATTTGCGCAGCGAAAAGCTGGGTTACAAGATCCGTGAAGCACAGATGCAGAAGATTCCCTATATGCTGGTCATTGGCGATCGGGATATGGAAAACGGTACTGTTTCCGTGCGTACCCGTGGCGGTGTAGACCTGGGTGCTATGACTCCCGATGAGTTCATGCTCCGTTGCCTGAAGGAAATTGCCGAAAAGGATCGCAGCTTCTAAAAAGATGCACCCCGATGCGCAAAGCGCATCGGGGTGTTGTAGAATGGAGGGATGTTATGAAATATGAGCGCATTTGTGAGGCACGGTTTCTTCGCCGTCCCAATCGCTTTGTGGCGGATGTCCTGCTGGATGGACGGGAAGTGCGGGTGCATGTGAAAAACACGGGACGCTGTGGGGAACTGCTTGTCCCCAATGCCAAGGTGTATTTGCAGGATTTTGAGGGCTGTATGGGAAGCCGTAAACTGCGTTATTCCCTGATTGCCGTGGAAAAACAGCGGGAAGCGGATCGCTTGCTTGTCAATATGGATGCCCAAGCCCCCAATCAGGTGGTAAAGGAGGCTTTGAAGGCAGGCCGCTTGTCCCTTCCCAATATGGGAAAGCTAATGCAGATTCGTCCTGAAGCCGTATGCGGTGCCTCCCGTTTGGATTTTTACCTGCGGGATGAGGCAGGCAGGGAAGCCTACATGGAGGTCAAGGGGGTGACCTTGGAGCAGGACGGCTTGGCCTCCTTCCCCGATGCGCCAACCCTGCGAGGCATCAAGCATTTGCGGGAGCTGTCGGAGCTGGCACAAAAGGGGATGGGGGCGTATGTGTTGTTCGTGTTGCAGATGGAGAAAATGACTGCCTTCACGCCCAATGTGCAGCGGCATCCCGCCTTTGCCCAAGCCCTGCGGGAAGCGGCAGAGGCCGGCGTTAGCGTACTGGCCTATGATTGCCAAGTGACGGCAGACACTTTAACCCTGTCCCAGCCTGTTCCTGTGCGCCTGTGAGGAATTAGGGCTCGTAAGGGAAGACATCCATAAAGCGCACTTTAAAGCGATTCAGGGCATACAGATGGTCGATACGGGCACGGGTGGCCTCGTCCTCCATCACGCCCTCGCGAATATAGCGATCTAATGCCGCATAGGTAAAGCCCAGCTTTTCCTCGTCTGTCTGACCACACAGACCGTCAATGGGCACCTTCTCAATGAGAATCTCCGGCAGACCCAGCTCCCGACCGATTTCCTTGACCTCTCGCACGCAGAGCATGGACAGGGGGCTGAAATCGCCTGCGCTGTCGCCGTAGCGGGTAGAATAGCCTACCCAGTCCTCCGACAGATTGCAGGTGTTGGCAACCCGTCCGTTGCGGCTTTGGCCCACGGCGTAGAGGGTTGCCATGCGGATGCGGGGGGCCAGATTGATGACCGTATCCCGACTGGGCTCTCCGATTTCGGCAGAAATCGAGGACAAAAGGCCGGTATAGCCCGCCTGAATATTGATAATATGCTTTTCGATTCCCAAATGCTCGCACAGGAGCAGGGACATGTCCAAATCCGCCTGTTCTCCGTTGGGCATCAGCACGCCAATGACCCGCTCTTTACCCAAGGCTGCCACGCAGAGGGCGGCTACCACGGAGCTGTCCTTGCCGCCGGAAATGCCCACAATGGCATTGCAACCCTTACCGTTTTTTTCAAACCAATCCTGAATCCATTGGATAATATCCTGTGTGACTTGCTTTGCATCAAATGCCATAGTAGTGCCTCCTTTTCGTTTCTGCCTTTACTATACCACATTTCTTTTGCTTTTGCTATTTACATTTCTCCCAAAAAGCGATAAAATATAGGGGAATTTTTAAGAAACAGGTGATTCTATGTCTAATCAAAATGCAGTGCGCCGAATCGGCGTGCTGACCAGCGGCGGCGATGCGCCGGGCATGAATGCCGCAGTGCGTTCTGTGGTGCGCGCCGCCATCTTCCGTGGAATTGAAGTGGTGGGCATTCGTCGGGGCTATAACGGCCTGATTAACGGCGATATCGTCCGTCTGAATGAGCACAGTGTGGCTCATATCATCAATCGTGGCGGCACCATTCTCTACACCGCCCGAAGCCAGGAATTTATGACCGAGGAAGGGCAGCAGAAGGCTGTCAATACCTGCAAGCTCCTGGGCTTGGAGGGTATCGTAGCCATCGGTGGTGATGGTACCTTCCGTGGTGCGCAGGCTTTATCCCGTCACGGCATTGCGGTTGTGGGCGTTCCGGCAACCATCGATAATGACATTGCCTGCTCCAACTACTGCATTGGCTTCGATACTGCCGCCAATACTGCCATTGACTGCATCGACAAGCTGCGGGACACCATGCAGTCCCATGAGCGTTGCTCTGTAGTGGAGGTTATGGGCCGAAATGCAGGACATTTGGCCCTCTATGTGGGCTTGGCGGTTGGTGCCACGGCTGTTTTGGTGCCCGAAAGCAAGGAGAATTTCCATGAGGGCATCATTGAAAAGATTCGCAACGCCCGTCTCAACGGCTTTACCCATTACATGATCGTTGTGGCAGAGGGTGCAGCTTCCGCCATGGAGGTTGCGCAGAAAATTAAAGAGGAGATCTGCATTGAGCCCCGCGTGACGGTTTTGGGTCACATTCAGCGTGGCGGTACCCCCACGGGACGGGACAGAGTGACTGCGACCCGTATGGGCTATCGGGCGGTGGATTTGCTGGCCGCCGGCAAGAGCAACCGAGTGGTCTGCATCAACGATGGCCACATGAATGATATGGATATTGAGGAAGGCTTGCAATTACATAAGGGCATTGACATGGAAGAATGGACGGTTTTGGAAGCCATGACCGGTATTTGAGGGAGACTGTTATGGAATTTGATTTTACAAGCATTATGGACCGCAAGGGCAGAGATGCCATTGCGGTAGACAGCGTAGGACATATGAAGGGCTTTGCCCCCGATGGACCAAAGGAAGGCTTTGATGTGATCCCCATGTGGGTGGCGGATATGAACTTCCCCACGGCTCCTTCCATCTGCGAGGCGGTCAGGGAGCGTTTGGAGCATCCCGCCTTCGGCTATTTTTCTCCGAGAGAGGAATACTTTGCGGCCATCTGTCGCTGGCAGGAGAAGCGCAACGGCGTAGAGGGCCTGAAGCCGGAGCACATTGGCTATGAAAACGGTGTGCTGGGCGGTGTGGTCAGTGCGGCGAATGTGCTCTGCTCCCGTGGTGACAAAATCTTGGTACATTCTCCCACCTATATTGGGTTTACTCACAGCTTAGAGGACAACGGCTACCATCTTGTACACAGTCCTCTGGTAAAGGATGAAAACGGCATCTATCGCATGGATTTTGCAGACATGGAAGAAAGAATCCGTACGCAGAAAATTCATGCGGCAGTATTCTGCTCGCCCCATAACCCCTGTGGACGGGTTTGGGAGCGTTGGGAGCTGGAGAAGGCCATGGCACTCTTTGAAAAGTATCAGGTTACGGTGATTTCTGACGAAATATGGTCGGATCTGGTGCTCCGCGGGAAGCATATTCCGACTCAGAGCGTGTCCAACTATGCAAAAAATCACACGGTCGCTCTCTATGCGCCCTCCAAGACCTTTAATTTGGCGGGTCTGATTGGAAGCTATCATATCATTTACAACTCCCATCTGCGGCAACGGGTAGAGAAGGAGAGCAGCCTGTGTCACTACAATGCTATGAATGTGCTGTCTATGTATGCGCTGATGGGTGCCTACAGTGACACGGGGGAGCGTTGGCTGGAGGAGCTTTTGCAGGTTTTGCGGGGAAATGTGGACTATGCCACCCGCTTCTTGACAGAGCGTTTTGAAGGTATTTCCTGTACCGTTCCCGAGGGTACTTATATGCTCTTTGTGGATTGTACCGATTGGTGCGCCGCTCACGGTCTAACCATCGACGAGGTGGAAAAGCGGGCATGGGAAGTCGGCGTCGCTTTACAGGACGGACGGATGTTCCACGGCCCCTGCCACTTGCGGATCAACTTAGCCCTGCCTCGCAGTCGGGTAGAGGAGGCCATGGACCGTTTGCAAAAACATGTATTTATTTGAGCATCGAAAAAAATCTTGCATTTTTTGGAATTTTCTGGTATGATAACGCGGTAAAGTATTTTTAGGAGGAGAAGTTTATGAAACGCACTCTTTCAATTCTGCTGCTGTTGGCCATGCTGACGGCAATGGTGCCCATGGTTTCGGCCTGGACAACGAATATGACAACCAATGAGCGGATGTTCATTTGCTTGGAGGCCAATCCTGCCTATCGCTGGAATGTGGACGGAAGAGCCGCCTTCTACGGGGATGATCTGCACCTGAACACCGCTGACGGAAGCACTTGCAGCTTCCGCTTTGAGAAAGCTAACGGAGAATATTATGCCATTGTCCATGATTCCGATTCGGTCAACGACCGTTATGTGGATGTGGAGGGCAAGAAAAAGTCCGTGGGCGGTCAGCTCCATATTTGGAGCGATACCTCCTGGGGGCTGAGCGGCGATAAGAACCGCCAGTTTGCCTTCCAGTATTTGGGCAAGGACAGTAAGGGTAATTCCCGTTACTACATCTACCACAGAAACAGTGGCAAATATGTGGGCTACGAGGACTCGGATCGAAGCGGTGGCCCCAGTGTCAACGATGATATTATCCTTACCGGCGGCAAGACCGTGTGGCTCATCACCCCCTCCGTGGTTCCCATGCAGGGCGGTGAGACTACAGATTTCAACGGCATGGTCTGTGAGCTGTATCTGAAAAACAGTCTGCTGGCAGTGAACCGCAAGAACGATACCCGTACCAATGGTACGGCTTTGCACCTGTTCTCTATGGGCTCCAGCGATAAGCACAGATTTATTTGGGTGGATAAGTACAAGGCTTACCAAATCCAGCCCTTGGACACCGCTCAGAACACCTCTGTTTCCGAGCTTTGGGATGTGAAGGACGAGAGCGGCAAATGCAATGCCGCCATTCATGTGTGGGATGCCGCTTCCTACAGCCGCAATGACAACACCAGCTCTCTTTGGCGTATTGTGAAGCAGAGCGACGGTACATACAAGATCTACAATGCCCGCAGCGGTCGCTATATCGGCAAAAATTCCTCCAACGCCCTCATTCAAACCACCAATGGGATTTCCTTTGAAATCGCCAAGCTCTCCCGCTACACTGGCACGGAGAACTTTGCTTGTGCACAGACTTGGATGACGAATTTGCCCGATGAAGCCTATCTGTCCTCCCTGAACATCCCCGGTACGCACGATTCCGGCACTGCCAATGTCTTTTTGGACAGCTTGGGCTCTGCATCTCCCAGCCGTTGCCAAAAGCTGTTCTATACGCAACAGCTCAATGTGGGTGTGCGCTCCTTTGATATCCGCTGCGAGGCAGATTCCAACAATCCCACCCCTTCACAGGTGAAGATCGTCCATAGCTTTGCCGGTTGCTATCGTGCCGATGGCAGTGAAATGCTGCTGCAGGACTTCTTCTCTCAGGGTGTTTCCTTCCTGAAGGCCCATCCCGGCGAGGCCCTGCTGTTTACCATTAAGTTGGACAGCGGCAGCAATGCCGAGGGCTTGGCTCGTGGTGTAGCGGATTGTATTCTGAAATACAGAGACTACATTTGGCAGGGCGAGGGCGTGCCTTCCTTGGGCGAAGCCCGTGGCAAAATTGTCATCATTGGTCGCCGCTATGATTTCGGCAGCTATAATCCTCTGACCGAGGATGGCTTGGAAGCCCATGTCTTTGGCGCAGACCTGACCGCATGGGACAGCTTCGACTACGAAGCGCAGAAGGCGGCCATTGCCATTGATAAACACATCTATGTGCAGGATGCCTATAATCTGGCCGGTGCTGACAAGTGGCCCTTTGTGGCAGGTACCTTGGCACAGACCAATCAGGGGAAGATTCCCGCCGATTGCTGGGTTTTCAACTATGCCAGCGCAACGACCATCGGCATGGAAATGCTTGAAACTGTGAATGTGGACGGCCCTCTGGCGGTGTCCCGTGTGGTAAATGCCAACCTCTTTGCCAACAAGGGCGGCTATCTGAATGGCGGCCGCACCGGTGTCGTGGTTATGGACTATGTGGATCTGCCTCTTGCAAGATGCATCTACAAGACCAACAAGCGCTTTGCCACCAAGGTCAGCCTGCCCACGGCAGTGTGCCTGACCGAGGGCGAGAGCCTGTCTGAGGCCGTGTTTGTCGGCGGCAGCAGCAACGGCACATGGGCCTTTGCCGATGGCAGCTATGTTCCCGCACAGGGAGAAGGCAGCTTTGCCGCAACCTATACCCCCAATGACAGTCGTCTGATGCCTGTAACGGTGCAGATTTCTGTCACGGAGTGGAATTCTTGAGAATCACATAATTAGCACTCTCAATACGAGAGTGCTAATTTTTTACAATCCGTTCATAGAAACATCACACATTCTTCCCGATTCGACGATATAATGAAGCTACAAAAAGAAAACAAAACGCTTCCTTACAGTGCCGTTCCTGTAGGGAATGAAAGACAGAACGGATGGAATACTATATTACAGGAGGTATGTATGATGTTTGAACTGGTAAGAAGAAATCCTGAGCGCGGCGTGCGCGGCTATGATCCCTTCCGCATGATGAATGAAATGGAACGGGCCTTTTTCACGGAGCCCTTTGGCAGATTTTTTGGAGACAGCCGTTTGGCAGACTTCCGCACGGACATCCGTGACGAGGGAGACAGCTATCTCTTGGAGGCTGACCTGCCCGGCTTTGACAAGAAGGACATTCATTTGGACTTGAACGGCGATACCCTGACGATTCACGCCGAGCGACACTCTGAGGAAAAGAACTATCTCCGCTGTGAGCGCAGTTACGGTGCGTACAGCCGCAGCTTCGACATTTCCAATGTGGAGGCAGACGGCATCAAGGCGAAGTACGACAACGGTGTGTTGAAGCTGACCCTTCCAAAGAAGCAGGAAGTTTTGCCTGCAAGCCGCCGTTTGGAAATTGAATAAACTTGGCACCCTCGGCAGGGCCCTTCGGTGTTCCGAAGGGCCTGTGCTTTTTGTTGCATTTTTCAGAATTCTGTGGTATCATACTTTTGTGTTTTCATATTGCAATATTATATATATTTTTCGGAGAAAAGGAAACATTTAAGATGCGTTTAGCTTTTTATCTTTTGGGAGCCGTATTCATACTGATTTCGGGCTTGCTGGCGTTTTATCTGATGTGGTGCTTCAAAAAAACCACACTGTTGCGAGAATTGGCAAGAGGAAGCAGAAAAGGGGAGTGGCTGCTCTCCTTATTCCTGTTGGTACTGTTGACAGTGGTGCTCACATGGAGTCTGAGTGCCTTTAATGCGGTGGTCTGTCTGTTGCATTTGGCACTGTTTTGGGCGTTGAGCGATGCGGTATTTGCCCTCCTGCGCCGTTGGAGGCGGTTTCATCCTGTTTGCGGTGGAGCGTTGGCGATTGTCTTGACCATCTCCTATTTGTCGGTGGGGTGGTACTTGGCGCACCATGCATCGCAGACTAATTACAGTCTGAAAACGCAAAAGGATGTGCCGCCTCTGCGTATCGTCCAACTTTCCGATGCCCATGTGGGAACGAATTTTGATGCGGAGGGCTTCGAGGAACGCTTACGCCTTGTGGAGGTGGCAAAGCCCGATTTGCTGGTGTTCACGGGAGATTTTGTAGATGACAGCACCTCCTGTGAGGATCTGCTGGCGGCCTGTAAAGCACTGGGTGATGTGCAGACGACCTATGGTGTATTTTTTGTCTACGGAAACCACGACAAGGGCTACCAAAATGCAGAACAGCGGGGCTGGTCAGCGCAGGAGCTGGCAACAGCCTTGGAGGATGCCGGTGTCACAATTTTGGAGGATGAAACCGTTCTGATTGGAGAACACTATGCCCTGATTGGCAGAAAGGATCGCTCGGAGGGGTCACGGGCTGAAATGGCAGGCTTAGTCGCCGGCTCGGAGGATCGCTACACCATTGTTTTGGATCATCAGCCTCACGATTACGATGCGCAGGCGGCATCGGGAGTGGATTTGGTCTTGTCGGGTCATACCCACGGTGGTCAGATGTTTCCCATTAACTTTGTGGGAGAATGGTTGGGCGTGAACTGTCGCACCTACGGTTATGAACGGCGGAAAGAGACGGACTTTATCGTCAATTCCGGCATCGGCGGCTGGGAGCTGCAATTCAAAACCGGCTGTAAGTCGGAATATGTGATCATTGATGTCGCAACAGAATAACAAGAACCGAGGTCGCTTGACCTCGGTTCTTGTTAAAACTACGGAGAGAGTAGCGGAATTCTGTGAATTTAAAATGTTTTCATTTTGTTCATAATATGTTTATTTTTAATTCATCCTTTATAGAATGGTTCTGATATCCTAAGGTTGTAGATACAAAGATTGATATACACAATGAAAATATAGAGGGGAGGGGAAATAAGCTTTAATCTTTCATTTTGTAAGCTGAAAAGGAATGGGTCGTTGTTGCATAGGAAGGAGGGATAAGGAGAGGAATGTAGAACCCCTGATGACAATCTAACGATTAAGAAAAGGGAGGAACGATTATGAAGTTTCGTAAAGTATTATCATTTGTTCTGGTATTAGCGTTATTTCTCTCTCTCGGAAATGTTTACACACCGAGGATATCAGCGTATGTATTGAAAGGGGTAAAAATTGAGTCGCTGCTTGGGTATGTACCATACGAGGGCTTTGGGACAGCATCTCGGGCGCACATGGTTTTGGCTGCAACGAAATGGAATGATGCAAATTCTGTGCGGTGCATTACAGTTCTAAATGCGACACATTCTGCTTCGACCGGATTTCCTGCGCTTGATGGGAAAAATTACATATACAGAATTGATGCGGGTAGCGGCTATGTTGGTCTTTGTGCAACCTGGTGTATAGACGGTGTAGTCACTGAGAGTGATATTAACCTAAATATGTATTATAGTTGGGCAAACAGTGCGCAACCTGGATGTTATGATGTCTATACCATTATCCTGCATGAAATGGGCCACGCTATGGGACTGGGTGATGTGAGGAGTTCTGATCACAATTACAATACGACTGTTATGTGGTACGAAGTTTGGACAAATTCCGAAAAGAGAAGTTTAAAAGCAGATGATATAGCCGGATTAGTCGCTATTTATGGGTCTTAACCTTGAAAGGAGGAACATTATGAAGAAGATTTTTTCCATGGTTCTTGTGATTGTTCTGTTGCTTTGTTGTACCGCTTGCGGGATGGAATCTGAAAATGCGCCCCCCACAACAGAACCCACGCAGGCATTGTTGACAGTGGACGGATTATTGGAGGTAAAAACCGAAGATGATTTGTTCTGTCAGTCTTCCTTAATTGTTCGCGGAACTATTACGGAGAGATCCGATGCTTTTCAAGTGGAGGGCGTCCTCGGACAAATAGGAATTTACACTGATTGTGTGGTTACGATTTCTGATTGCTATCGGGGGGAGCCTGTGAGGGACGCAATTACGGTTCGTGTGAACGGTGGCGTGTTTGGGGACATCAATGAGGTGCATACGCTAGGCGCACAACTGAAAACGGGAGAATCCTATCTTCTGTTCTTATATCAGCCGGGCTACGGTCTTAACAATGCCGCTGGCAACTACTATTATGTCCTTGGTCTGTCGCAGGGCGTTTTTAGCCAACAGGAAGATGGAAGCTATTTGTCTCAGTTTGGAGTGAATCTGAAGGAGGAAACCCTTACAGCTCGCGCAAAGGAGTACCCTGTTGATCCGCAATATTTCCGGAATGAATTTATCGAGAATCAAAAGGGAAATTTGGAAAGAGGCATGATCACACAAGAGGAATACGATATGGTTATGGCGAAGATTGACGAGTATGCAGTGATTGTATACGCAGAGGAATGATTCTGTTTGCGTGAACACTGCTTCGGCGGTGCCTGCAACTGGAGAATGTATCATTGAAGAAAGAGGCACGCAATTCCAAAAGTGGAATTGCGTGCTTTTTTCAGGACAACAGCAGAGAAAGAAGTTGTTCGTTGCTGCAATTTTTCAGGTATTGGGAGACATCTGTGTTGGATAGAGCCTCGCAGTAGCCCTCGGCGGTGGGTTCTTTGCCCACAAAACGGGCGGCTAATTCGGCGGGTTCACCGAAGAAGTCACCGTGGAAGGCGGCAGAGGCGATTTTTCCTTCACGGATTTGCAGATGGAGCTCTACGGTGCCACAGTCTTCGATGCGACCCTTGTGGAGTAGATCACAGGGCGGCTCTGCGCCGTAATTCCACTGCCGTGTGCCGTAGCGTTCCTGCCGCAACTGCTCCACGGCGGCGTGATCCGCTGCGCTCAGCTCGTAGGATTCCATTTCCTGCCCTGCAAAGAGTTGCTTCAAAAAGGTCTGCTTGAACTGTTCCAGGCTGACGCCCTCGGGCAAATGCTCCTTTAGGGTGGTCATGCGGCTGCGCACGGAGGCTACGCCCTTGGCCTTGATTTTCTCTGCATTGGGGGTTAATGCCTGTGTTGCCGCCCCCAAATCCGCATCGAACAGCAGGGTGCCGTGGTGCATGATGCGCCCGTTTCGCACATACTGGGCATTGCCGGAGATTTTTTTGCCGTCCAAGGTGATGTCGTTGCGCCCGTTGACCTCTGCCTTTGCGCCCAGGGCTTGCAGTGCTTTGGCTACAGGCTTGCAAAAGAGGCTCAGATCCAAACGGGGACTGACGGCATCCTGAATGAAGGTGAAGTTCAGGTTTCCCAAATCGTGATATACGGCCCCGCCGCCGGACAGACGGCGAATGACCTGCACTCCATGCTCGTTGATATAGCTCTCGTTGATTTCCTTGAGGGTGTTCTGATGCCGCCCGATAATCACGGCATGGGCATTCTGCCACAGCATAAAGTAGCTGTGCTCCTTTGGCAGGCAGTCAAACACATACTGCTCCAGAGCCAGATTCCATGCTGCATCGGTACAGCTTACATCAATGAATTTCCAGGACATAAGAACCTCCAAAAAAGGGCTGGCCGTTGGGCCAGCCCTTAGAATTAGAACATTAGAATTCGTAGCGCAGGACGGGAGTACGGGCAGCACGCACTTCATCGGGTCTGCCGATTTGGGCATGATGGGGAGCGTTGTGCATGTACTCGGGATCGGTCTTAGCCAGCTCGTAGAGCTTGCGATAGACCTCGGCGGCCTCGTCCAATGTCTCGCGGCTCTCCGTCTCCGTGGGCTCCAGCATGAGAGCTTCGTGGACGATGAGGGGGAAGTACATTGTGGGGGGGTGCATACCGTAGTCAATCAGGGACTTGGCAACATCCAGAGCGGAAACGCCGGTTTCCTTCTTGAACTCGCTCAGATCCAGTACGAATTCGTGCATGCAGATACGGTCAAAGGCGGGAGTGAAGGTGCCCTTGATTCGGCTCTGCAAGTAGTTTGCATTGAGGACAGCATTCTTAGCGGCCTCGGGCACGCCTTCCTTGCCCAGTGTGAGCAGGTAGGTCAGAGCCTTGATGACGACCAGGAAGTTGCCGTGGAAGCCACGGACACGAATGCCGTCAGCCTTGGGCAGGTAAGGGGCCAGTGCGGCCTTGCAGCCTACTGCACCGCTGCCGGGGCCGCCGCCGCCGTGAGGCGTTGCGAAGGTCTTGTGCAGGTTCATGTGGATGCAGTCAAAGCCCATGTCGCCGGGACGAACCACGCCCATAACGGCGTTCAGATTGGCACCGTCGTAGTAGCACAGGCCACCAACTTCGTGGACAATGCGGGTGATTTCCAAAATATTTTCGTCGAAAATACCCACAGTGTTGGGGTTGGTCAGCATCAGACCGGCGGTATCTTCACCTACAACTGCCTTCAGTGCCTCCAAATCCACGCAGCCGTTGGGGGCAGAGGGGATGTTTACCACCTGATAGCCACACATGGCAGCGGTAGCGGGGTTGGTGCCGTGGGCAGAGTCGGGAACAATGATCTTGGTACGCTTCTTGTCGCCGCGGGCATCGTGATACTGCTTGATGAGCAGCACACCGGTGAATTCACCGTGGGCACCGGCGGCGGGCTGGAAGGTCATGTCGTCCATACCGGTGATTTCGCACAGGTAGGCACTTGCCGTTTCCAGAGCTTCCTTGCAGCCTTCGACGGTGTGCTCAGGCGCAAGGGGATGGACGGCGGTAAAGCCGGGCAGAGCAGCCATTTCCTCGTCAATGCGGGGATTGTACTTCATGGTGCAGGAGCCCAGGGGATAGAAGCCGCAGTTGACACCGTGCACCCGCTTATTCAGCTCGGTGTAGTGACGGGACAGCTCGGTTTCGCTCAGCTCGGGGAGCTTGGGAGCAGCTTCACGGGTCAGGTTGGCGGGCAGAGCCACTTCTTCCACATCGCATGCGGGGAGAATGGCACAGGCGTGACCGGCGACACTCTTTTCAAAAATCAGCTTCATGCCAGCACCTCCTTCACCACAGCAACAGCCTTATCAAGCTGTGCCTTGGAAACCTTCTCCGTGGCGCACCACAGGATGCCGCCTTCTACGGGCAGACCGCCCAGAATGTCAGCTTCCTCCAGTGCCTTCAGTACCTCGTCTGCCTTGGGCAGCTCGGTGACAAATTCATGGAAATATTCGCCGCTGTAGCGCAGGGAAACACCCTCGATGGCGCACAGCTCCTTGGCAAGATAGTGGGCCTTGGCCATGGACTGCTTGGCAGCTTCGGCAATGCCATTGGGGCCCATAGCGGCCATGTACAGGCCGGCGGTCAGGGCGCAAAGAGCCTCGTTGGAGCAGATGTTACTGCTGGCTTTTTCACGACGGATATGCTGCTCACGAGCCTGCAGGGACAGAACATAGGCTCTCTCACCCTTGCTGTCCACGGTCTCACCGACAATACGGCCGGGGAGCTTACGCATGTGCTTCTGGGTAGCGGCCATAAAGCCCAGGTAGGGGCCGCCAAAGCTCAGAGGCATGCCCAAAGGCTGGCCTTCGCCGACGGCCACATCTGCGCCGCACTCTCTGGGGGTCTTCATCACGCCCAGAGCGATGGGGTTGCAGCCCATGACATACATGGCACCGGCCGCGTGTACCAGCTCGCCCATTGCCTCGGCATCTTCAAACTGGCCGTAGTAGTTGGGCTGCTGTACATAGAAGGAGGCGACCTCGGGGGTCAGCATTTCCTTCAAAGCCTCCAAATCGGTCTTACCGTCCTTGCAGGGCACGATGCGAAGCTCGTCGTTGGTACCGTAGCAGTAGGTCTTGACGGTCTGGATGACATCGGGATGGGCGGCGGCAGAAATCAGAGTGACACGACGCTTGCGGTCACGGCACATAGCGGCTGCTTCGGCAGCGGCGGTAGCACCGTCATAGACGGAGGCGTTGGACACATCCATGCCCGTCAGCTCGCAAATCATGGTCTGATACTCAAAAATAGACTGGAGAATGCCCTGACTCATTTCTGCCTGATAGGGGGTGTAAGCAGTCAGGAATTCTTCCTTGGCAGGGATGTATTTGACGATGCTGGGAATGTAATGGTCATAGGCACCGGCACCGCGCAGGACGGTGGAGAACACACGGTTCTTGCTTGCCATAGCGGACACGGCACGGTTGACCTCCAGCTCGCTCATGCCCGAGGGGATGTTCAGAGCTTCGTCCAGATACATCTCCTGAGGCACCACTGCGTACAGGTCACGAAAGCTGTTCAGGCCGAGAGCCTGCAGCATTTCCTGTTGCTCCGCAGGGGTGGAGGGGATGAAGTTGCCCATATTAGCCCTCCGTAGCGCAGAATGCTTCGTACTCTGCGGCTTCCAGCAGCTCTTCACGGTAGGTGATGTTTTCAACCTTGATGATCCAAGCACCGTAGGGGTTGTTGTTGAGCAGTTCGGGAGCATCCAGCAGCTCTTCGTTCACAGCGCAGACAACGCCGGAAACGGGGCAGATCAGGTCGGAAACGGCCTTGACGGACTCGACATCGCCGAAAGCTTCGCCGGCAACGACTTCGTCACCCTCTTGGGGCAGGTTAACGAAAACCAGATCGCCCAGAGCGTCCTGTGCATAGTCGCTGATGCCGATGGTGGCAACGCCGTCTTCTTCCAGAACCCATTCGTGGGTCTTGCTGTAGAGCAGTTCAGTGGGATGATTCATGTGATATTCCTCCAAATTAAAATATTTTTAGTGAATAACGGGGATTGCGTGGGTTGCATCCACCTTCATGTGGCGGGCAACGATGACAGCCTTGAGACGCTTGCCGCGGACATCGATTTCCACGATATCTTCGGGCTGGAATTCACCTTCCAGGAAAGCCATGCCGATGGAGCGGTTGGCAGAGCCGGTTTCGGTGACATAGGGAACCATGGTGCCGCTGGTGATGTAGCCCAGCTTCGTTTCGCCGGAATAGACCTCCATGCCTGCACGCATGACGCCTCGATCTACCAGACAGATGTGATAAATCTTCTTGGACAGATTTTCCTTCTGTGCTTCCAGTGCGGCGCGACCGATGAGGTCTTCCTTGCCTTCCACCAGGCTGACAGCGAAGCGGGACAGGGGCACGGCAAAGATGGGAATGTCCTTGCCATCGGGATCCAGACCCATTTCGTGACCGTAGAGGGGCAGACCTGCTTCCAGTCGCAGGGTATCTCTTGCGCCCAGACCGGCGGGCTTTGCGCCCAGCTCCAGCAGACGGTTCCACAGCCAAACCGCCTCGGCAGACTCGATGAACAGCTCGTAGCTCAGAGGCTCGCCGGTATAGCCGGTACGGGCAATGTTGACCTTGCGGCCTTCAAAGTCCAGGGTGTTCAGGGCATTGCGCTTGGCAGCGGTCAGCTCCTCCACGCCTGCAAACTTCTTCAGCAGCTCTTCGCTCTCCGGACCCTGAATGGCAATGGAGGCGCAGTCACCGGTGACATTGGTCACACGGCAATCAAAGTCCTTGACAATTTCAGCAAAGTGAGCCAAATCCTTGTCCGTGTTGGAGGCGTTGACAACCAGGAAGTAGTGGTCCTCTGCAAACCGGTACAGGTAGGCATCGTCCACGGCACCGCCCTTATCATTGGGGATAATGCAATACTGGGCCCAGCCAAGCTGCAGGGATGCTACATTGCTGGACAGCACCTTCTGCAAAAATGCCACGGTGTCGGGGCCTTCGATGCGCAGTCTGCCCATGTGGGACACATCTAACAGGCTGCAGGCCGTTCTGGTGCAAAGATGCTCAGCCACGATCTTGCTGGGGTACTGGATGGGCATTTCCCAACCGCCGAAGTCCACCATGGAAGCACCGGCTGCCAGATGGCATTCGTAAAGCTGGGTGCGTTTCAATTCGCTCATAAGTTCCTCCTTCAAATATAAAAAGGCACAAAAGCCTATAACGGCCTCTGTGCCTCCGTTTTTTGACCTGTGAGTTTCCCCCTTGCGGGTTGCTCCTTCGGTGTGCCTAAGCACTTTCCGGAGTGTCGTCATGACCCGGTACTTTTGCCTGAGAGCTTTTGCATTCCCCTTCGGCGCCGCTGTCGCGATCTCTCCCGAGCCACTCATCCGATCCCATATAAATACAAATCGATTATAGCACGCAGTGGTTGAAATAGCAAGTAAATTTTCCATATTTTGCGATACAATTTCACCCGCCTCCTGCGGGCGCAGGAGGCGGGTGTGTGGTTAGACGACGGGGGTGATCCAGTTATGGGGGTCGGGGCGATCGCCGCGCTGGATGCCAACTAATGTGTCGTACATATCCTGCGCAATGGGGCCGATCTTCCCCTCGTTGAGCACCATGGAACGGCCGTGGTAGCACATCTCGCCAACAGGGGAGATGACGGCGGCGGTGCCGGTGCCGAAGGCCTCAGTCAAACGGCCTTCCTCGTGGGCGGCGAACAGTTCTTCCACGGAAATGGGACGCTCGATGATCTCAATGCCCTTGTCGGCGGCAAGCTGCATGACACTCTTACGGGTGATGCCGGGGAGGATGCAGTCCTCAATGGGGGCAGTGACCAGCTTGCCATCCATGACGAACAGCATATTCATGGCACCGACCTCTTGCACATACTTATTCTCCCGACCGTCCAGCCAAAGTACCTGATCGAAGCCCTCAGCAGAGGCTTCCTCAGCGGCCTTCAGGGAAGCGGCGTAGTTGCCGCCAGTCTTGGCAGCACCGATGCCGCCACGGACAGCACGGACATAGCGATCTTCAATGCGGATGCGCACAGGGGCCATGCCGTTCTTATAGTAGGAGCCAGAGGCAGCACAGATGATGTAGTACAGATAGTGGGGAGCGGGATGCACGCCCAAAGCAGAGCCCAAACCGATCATGGTGGGGCGCAGATACAGGGAGGTGCCGGGCAGATTGGGAACCCAATCCTGTTCCAGCTCTACCAGCTTCTTCATAGCCGCAACCTGATATTCCACATCCAAAGTGGGCATGCACAGACGCTCGGCAGAGTTATTCATGCGCATGGCATTTTCTTCCGGACGGAAGAGCTGAATGTGGCCATCGGCACAGCGGTATGCCTTCAGACCCTCGAAAATCTCCTGAGCATAGTGGAGCACGGGAGCGGCGGGGTCGATCGTCAGAGGGCCGTAGGGCTCGATGCGGGCATTGTGCCAGCCCTTCTCGGCGGTGTACTCAATGAGGAACATGTGGTCGGAGAAGCACTTGCCAAAGCCCAGCTTGCTCTCGTCGGTGGGCTTCTCCTTGGGATTTGCAGTCAAACGGACTTGAATCTCAGGCAGCAATGTCCTCTCTCCTTTCATTCTGCCACACAGGCAGCACCCCGACGCAGGGCTTCAATGTTCAGCTCCACCAGCTTGGCCTTGGGGCCGGTGAACATATGTACCAGCATTTCCTTGATGGTTTCCGTGGCCAAATTCTGCATGGCTTGAATGTAGGCACCCAGCATGACCATGTTGGCGACCTTCAGATTGCCCAGCTCCTGTGCAATTTCCAGGCAGGGTACATAGATGGCACGCACATCACTGCGCTGCACCTTTTCCTGAATGATGGAGCTGTTGACGAACACCGTGCCGCCGGAGACGACGGTGGGCTCAAATTTCAGCAGGGAGGGGAGGTTCATGGCGATGAGCTCCGTGGGCTCCAGAACAATGGGGCATACGATGGGATCGTCCGAGAGGACAACGGCGCAGTTGGCTGTGCCGCCACGCATTTCAGGGCCGTAGGAGGGCAGCCAGGAAACATCCTTGCCTTCCTTCATGCCTGCCTCGGCAAGAGTCTTGCCGATGGCCATAACGCCCTGTCCGCCAAAGCCGGCGATCATAATTTCATTGGTCACGGCTTGACACCTCCTTCGATATCCTTATACACACCCAGGGGGAAGTAGGGAATCATCTGTTCCTTGACCCATTCCAGTGCGGCGGCGGGCGTCTTGCCCCAGTTGGTGGGACAGGTGGCCAGCACCTCCACGAAGGTGAAGCCCTTGCCCTCCTGCTGCATACGGAAGGCTTTCTGAATGGCCTTCTTTGCCTTGTTCAGGTTGGGGATGTCGGTGGCGCAGACACGGGTCGCATAGGCGCAGCCCTCCAAAGTGGCGATAATTTCCGCCATGCGGATGGGGGAGCCGTAGTGATCCTCCTGACGGCCCATGGGAGCGGTGGTGGCCTTCTGTCCCACGAGGGTGGTGGGGGCCATCTGACCGCCGGTCATGCCGTAAATACCGTTGTTGATGAAAATGGTGGTGATCTTCTCGCCACGCATGGCGGCGTGAATGACCTCGGCGGTGCCGATGGCGGCCAGGTCGCCGTCACCCTGATAGGTAAAGACGATGGTGCCGGGGTCGGAGACCCGCTTGATACCCGTGGCAACGGCAGGAGCTCTGCCGTGGGCTGCCTCGTGCATATCGCAGTTGAAATAGTTGTAAGCAAAGACGGAGCAGCCAACAGGGGCGACACCGATGGTCTGACCCAAAACGCCCATTTCGTCCAGCGTTTCAGCGACTAATTTATGAATAATACCGTGGGTACAGCCGGGGCAATAGTGCAGCTCGGCATCGGTCAAACCCTTGGTTTTCTGATATACAATGGCCATATTCTTACCTCCCAATGGCAGCCTTGGCTGCTGCAACGACTTCTGCAGGGGTGGGGACAACACCACCGGCCTTGCCGACGAACGCGACGGGGCGGCAGCCTTCCAGAGCGATCTTTACATCGTCCAACATCTGTCCCATGCTCAATTCCACATCCACAACAGCCTTCACACTGGGCTGCATGGCGGCATTCTTCAGAGCCTTGAAGGGGAAGGGCCAAAGGGTGATGGGGCGGAGCAGACCGGCCTTGATGCCTTCCTTGCGGAGCTGGGCAATGGCGGCGCGGGCAATACGGGAGGGAGTGCCGTAGGCGACAAAGAGCACCTCGCAGTCCTCGGTGTTGTACTCTTCCCAGCGCACTTCGTTTTCTTCCATGGCTTGATACTTCTTGGCCAGGCGTTGGTTGTGCTCTTCGCAGAGGTTGGGGTCGATGTACAGAGAGTTGATGATATTGGGCTGACGCTCGCCCTTGGTGCCGGTGGTGGCCCAGGTGTGCTCGGGAAGTTCACGCTTGGGCGGCTCGCGCCATTCAATGGCTTCCATCATCTGTCCGATCATACCGTCAGCCAGAATCATAACGGGATTGCGGTACTGGTCGGCTACATCGAAGGCCATCTGCACATAGTCAGCAGCCTCCTGAATAGTAGCGGGAGCGTAGACCAAATGACGGTAGTCACCGTTGCCGCCGCCGCGGGTAGCCTGATAGTAGTCTGCCTGCGCAGGCTGGATGGTGCCCAGACCGGGACCGCCACGCATCATGTTGACAATGACAGCGGGCAGCTCTGCGCCGCACATATAGGTGATGCCTTCCTGCTTCAGGGAAATTCCGGGAGAGGAAGAGGAGGTCATAACACGCTTGCCGCAGCCGGCAGCACCGTAGACCATGTTGATTGCCGCCACTTCCGATTCGGCCTGCAGGAAACAGCCGCCGACTTGGGGAAGATGGAGGGCGAGATACTCAGGGATTTCGTTCTGCGGGGTGATGGGATAGCCGAAAAAATACTTACAGCCGGCTCGAATGGCGGCCTCGGCAATGGCTTCATTGCCTTTCCAAAGTTCCTTTGCCATAGCTCCTCCTTACACTTTTTCCACCGTGATGATGGAATCGGGACACATTTTGGCGCAGCTTCCGCAGGCGACACATTTCTCAATGTCTTCGGGGCGGATGGCGGCGGGATGATATCCCTTGCGGTTGGTGGTGGTTTCGTCCATGACGATGATGTGCTTGGGACAGACCAGTGCGCACAGCTCGCAGCCCTTGCATCTGTCCTGACGGAATGTTACAATTCCTGCCATGAAAGTTCTTCCTCCTCACAATTTGTGATTTCCCAGGGCTTTTTCATATACAGCTCCATTGGGAATATCGGCTCTGCCAGCTTGCCCTGCAAGGCAGGGACAAAACGCCTGTGAGCCGCATGGCACACGATGGGCAGGCCCGTTTCCTGAGAAAGGGCCCCGGCCAGCTTTGCGCCCCTAAGGACTTCCTCGGGGGTGGTCTGACCGCACAGATGGGTGTTATTGACAATGCCTGTTGCCCTTTGCCGACATTCGGCTTCGATGGCCCGCAAATAGGCTAAGGCACGGTCTACGGTGTTGGTTTCGGGACGGTTGGCATTGAGGACAACATACAAATCAAACTCTGTCTTCGCCAGCTTGGGAGCGAAGCGGGCCAGCACACGGGCACCGATGGGATCGCCGCCGATGTCCAGCACACCGTGAAGGGTGTCGTCCTCAAAAATTCGCAGGACGGAGGGGTTGATGGCGGGAATATCCGCCATGCCGTTGCAGGAGGTAACAATGACCTCTACACCGGCCTGCTCCAGCCGTTCCCTTTGTTCATAGGAGCGGAAATAGGGGTTGACGATATCCAGATCGGCAAGGGCGGTTTTTTTGCCCTCCTGTGCCATAGACAGGGCCAAATTTACCGCAAATTCCGTCTTTCCGCTGCCGTAGTGACCGGTGATGATTCGGATGCGCTTCATTGATAGATCTGCGCCTCCTCCTCGCCCCGAAGCACCCGCAGGGCACCTTGGGCAAGGGCCAGCATTTCGTCCTCACCGGGGTAAATATGGACAGGGGCCAGATAGCCCACATAGTCCTCGATCCAACTCATCAGGGTCTTGTCGTAGGCGAAGCCGCCTGTCAGCAGAATGCCGTCTACCTGACCCTTGAGGGCGGCACCCAAGGCACCGATTTCCTTGGCGACCTGATAAGCCATGCCACGGTATGCCAGCTCGGCCTCCTTGTCGCCCTCTTGGATGCGGCGGGTGATTTCCCGTCCGTCATTGGTGCCGGTGTAGCCCACCAGACCGCACTTCATGCAGAAGGTGTGGCGCATTTCTGCATAGGTCTCACCGTACCGCTTATCCAGCACCGCACGGACGACCTCCAAAACGGGCAATGTGCCGGGGCGCTCGCCGGTGTAGGCACCTTCGCCCTCCAAGCCGTTGTTTACATCAATGACCTGTCCGTGGCAGTGAGCACCCACGGTGGTGCCGCCGCCCATGTGGGCAACGATCAGGTTCAAGTCCTCGTAGTGTTTGCCGATAGCGGCTGCATGGCGCTTGGCAATGGCTTTCTGATTCAGGGCATGCCACAGGGGACGGCGGGGGAAGTCAGGGTGACCTGACAGGCCGGCCACTTCCTGCATCTCATAGACCACAGGGGGATCTACCACATAGGAGGGCTTGCCCAGTTGATCACCAATCTCCGATGCCAAAATACCGCCCAAATTGCACACATGGAAGCCGTAGCGGCAGCTGTGCAGGTCAGCAAGCATCTCCTCGTTGACGATGTAGGTGCCGCCGTGAATGGGGCGCATGAGACCGCCCCGACCGACAACGGCATCCAAATCCTCCATGTTCACACCTTGCTCTTTCAGATAGGCGAGAATTACAGCCTTACGGAATGCGGCGTTGTCTTCCATGGTGGAAATATGGGCCATTTCTTCGGGAGTGTGGCGAAATACCTGCTGCATGATTTCCGTTTCGCCTTCGTAAATGGCTACCTTGGTAGAGGTGGAGCCAAAATTCATTGCAAGAACCTTGAAATTCTTCATTCTCCGTCTCCTTATTTACTGTTTGCGGCCACATAGAGGGCCAATGCGATGGAATTGAGTTTGGCTTCATCGCTGTCAGCACGGGAAGTCAGAACGATGGGAGCCTTGGCACCCACGATCATTCCCGCATTGCGGGCCTTGGCTAAGAAAACCATTGCCTTATACAGAGCGTTGCCGGTTTCAATGGCGGGCACCAGCAGAATGTCTGCCCGTCCTGCATTCGGATCGGTGATGCCCTTGTGATGGGCGGCCTCTACGGAAATGGCATTATCCAGGGCAACAGGGCCAATGACACGGCAGCCGGGCAAATCGGCCTCGACCAGTGCGGCGGCATCCACCGTGGCGGGCATCTTGGGATTGAGCTTTTCCACGGCACACAGAGCGGCGACTATGGGACGCTCGTTGCCCAGAGCGTGGGCTACCTTGACTGCATTTTGAATAATGTATTTCTTGGCCTCCAAATCGGGGGCGATATTCATGGCGGCATCGGTGACATAGAGCAGACGATCCATGCCCGCTGCTTCAAACACTGCCACATGGGACAGGACCGGGGCATCCCGCAGGCCGATTTCTTTATCCAAAACAGCCTTGAGGATCACAGAGGTATCCACCAGACCCTTCATCAATACATCTGCCTTGCCGTCATGCACCAACTTGACGGCGGTGCGGCAGGCGATAATTTTGTCCTCCTCGTTGACGATAGTATATTCACTGAGGGGAATCTGAAGCTGTTCGGCAAGTGCACGGATTTCCGCCTCTGCACCCACCAAAACGGCCTTGGCGAAGCCCAATTTTCGGGCGGCCTCCACAGCTAATAAAACTTCCGTATCCTGCGCTACTGCCACCGCAAGGGTCTGTACCCGTTTCGGTGTACGGCGCAGCATATCCAGTGTAGTTATCATAGAAGTTCGTCCCTTTCTTTTGTGTGTTCTGTATAAATATTTAATGATGTACAGTGGCAAATATAAACACTATGTCTATTCTGTCCTATATCATATCAATTTTTTACAGAAAGTCAATGGATAGGAAAAAGGATTGTAAAAACGCACAAAAATAGCCACCTGTTTTTGGAGGGTCTGTGAATAGCTTCTTGATTTTTATCTTGCCATTTGAGAGATTTTTGTGTAAAATGGAGTCAAACGGAAGGAGGTCACGGAATGAAGAAGCTGTTTGCTTTGTTGGTACTGCTGTTTTTGACAGCTTGCAGCGGTTACGAGGCCTATGACCCTGCCATGTATGGTTATTATGCAGGCACGACCATTGATGCTGCGGGTTTTCCCATCGCCATGACGCAGGTCTACAAGGGAGAGAATTATTTGCATTTAGAGGCGGAAGGGAAGGGGACGCTCTGCCTTTCAAGTCATGAATATGCCATCGAGTGGGGCATGAAGGACGGCGAATTTGTGCTGATTTTGCAGGATGAGGAGAGTCGTGGAACCGTAGAGCAGGGAAAAATCCTGTTGAACTACTTAGGAATGGACACTATTTTACAGTTTGAGCCCCGTCCCGATTACCTTCCCGGGCAAATCGAGGCCGTTACCCCTGCGCAAAAGCAGTATAACGGCGATTGGTACGGCTGGTGGGTTATTGACTACGCCGACGGCATTTACGACGGTCAGGCGGGGAGTTGGTGGGATCTGTGCGCCAATGTGAGCCTGAACGAAGCGGATACGGGCTTCATTCGCCTTTGGGATGAGGATTATTCCCGCAGTGAGCCCATGGGTGAGGTGGAGTTGAGTGCCGATGCGGATGGCGTGCTGTATTCCGATGGGGGCTATTTCGGTGCGGCAACCGTGGGGCAGGGGACTTGGTGCATTGACCCTGAGAGCCATGGCACGGAAAATATGATGGTCATCAGCGGCTACTATGAATCGGAAGAAGGCGGCTTTGTCTATACCGCCTATCTGCGCCCCTGGGGCATCGATTGGGAAGGCGTGGCAGAGAAACCCTACCATTACGAAGATTGGTATTTGCCCCTTGTGCAAACGCAACAACCCATGCCTGATACCATTGGGGGATGAAAAATGCTCTTGACGGTCAAGGGTGGTATGTGATAAAAAGTATAAAAAGAACAAGAGCGGAGGAACGGCAATGAATATGGCAGCTTTTTTTCAAAAGCATGAACGCAATAAATTTGTATCTATATTCAAGGGATTTTATTTGAAAACACGCAAAAGCAATGCCAAGCGGGTGAAGTATTTGACAGATGCGGGAGCCAAAATCGGAGAGGGAAGTCATGTAGGGAGCATCGCCGGCTTTGGCACAGAACCCTATTTGGTTGAAGTTGGGAGCCATGTGTATATTTCCGGCGGAGTTGCCATGCACACACATGACGGTGGCACAATGCAGCTTTACCATATGGGACTGGCAGATAAAAAGTACGACAATTTCGGCAAAATCAAAATCGGTGATCATTGCTTCATTGGCCATGGCAGTGTCATTTTGAAAAATGTGACTATCGGAGAAAACTGCATCATTGGTGCGGGTTCTGTGGTATCCAAAAGCATACCCGCAGGCCATGTTGCGGCAGGAGTCCCTGCGAGAGTGATTGGCACCGTGGAAGAATACTATGAAAAGAATAAGGCACTGTACGACGACACACTGGGCATGAACAGCTATCAAAAGAGATTGTATATTGAGCAGAATATGCAGAAATATGAAGAGAGACGAATCGCCCGCGAAGCACGGGAGTAAGGAGAGCACCGAAAATGCAGGAAATCAAATGTCCCAACTGTGGAGAAGTGATTCAGGTAGATGAGTCGGATTATGCGCAAATTGTGCAACAGGTAAGAGATAAGGAATTTGAAAAAGAACTGTCCCGCCGTACGCAGGAAATGGAAAATGCCCGCAAGGCAGAGCTGCAGTTGGCACGCTTGGAGCAGGAGCAGGCACATAACCATGCGGTTTCCCGAAAGGATGCAACCATTGCGGATAAGGAACGGGAAATTGCTGCATTGAAAGCCAAGATAGATTCGGCAGAAACCGCACAAAAATTAGCGGTTGCAGAGGCGGTCAGAGCCACGGAGCGACAGCTTTCGGAAAAGGCTACGGAAATTGCCGAATTAAAGGGAAGACTGCAAAGTAAGGAGACGGAAACCCGGCTTAGGGAAAAATCCCTGACGGAGCAGTATGAAGGCAAGCTGAGACTGAAGGACGAGCAGATCGAATACTATAAGGATTTCAAGGCTCGCCAATCCACCAAAATGGTGGGCGAGAGCTTGGAGCAGCATTGCCTCACGCAGTTCAACAGTCTGCGCATGACCGCATTTCCCAATGCCTATTTTGAAAAGGACAACGATGCCAAGACGGGCAGTAAGGGCGACTTTATTTTCAGGGAATCCGCAGACGGCACGGAATTCCTTTCCATCATGTTTGAGATGAAGAACGAAATGGATACCACTGCCACCAAGCATAAGAACGAGGATTTCTTCAAAGAACTGGACAAGGATCGCCGCGAAAAGGGCTGTGAGTACGCCGTTTTGGTGTCTCTTTTGGAAATCGACAGCGAGTACTATAACAACGGCATTGTGGATGTGTCTTATAAGTACCCGAAAATGTATGTGATTCGCCCGCAATTCTTTATCCCGCTGATTACTCTTTTGAGAAATGCTGCACTGAACTCTCTGAAATATCAGCAGGAGCTACAGGTGGTGCGCAATCAGCAGGTGGATATTCAGAATTTCGAGGAAAATATGGCGGCATTTAAAGACGGCTTCGCGCGGAATTATCGTCTGGCCAGTGAAAGATTCCAAAAGGCCATTGAGGAGATCGATAAGACCATCGACCACCTGCAAAAGACCAAAGACGCCCTCCTGTCCTCCGAAAACAACCTGCGCCTCGCTAATAATAAGGCCGAAGACCTCACCATCAAAAAGCTCACTAAAAACGCCCCTACCGTCAAAGCCATGTTCGATGCCTTGCATGACAAGAATTGACATAGAGGCCGAAAGCCGCATAAGTGCTTTCTGAAGTTTATGGGGGCTTTGGTACGGTAGCTGAAAAAAGAATTGCATTTTTGCCGAAATATGATATACTGTAGATGGAAGAAATCTGCGAGGGGGTATATTATGAAACGAGTGATTACGGTCAGTCGGGAGTTTGGCAGTGGCGGGCGCAGCATTGGGCGCATGGTGGCGGAAAGGCTGGGCTATGCCTTCTACGACAGAGAATTGGTGGAGGAGGTTGCCAAGCGCAGCGGTTTTTCGCCGGAATTCATTGAGGAAAGTGGCGAATATGCCAGCAGCCGTCACAGCTTGCTGTTTTCTTTGGCGACTGCCAATCAGTTTTCTGTCGATGGTCTGTCTGTGACCGATCGCCTGTATTTGGAGCAGAGCAAGATCATTGAGGAATTGGCAGAAAAGGGAAATTGTGTCATCGTTGGCCGCTGTGCAGACCATATTCTTCGTGATAGGGAAGATGTGCTCCATGTCTTTATCCATGCCAATACGGAGTGCCGTGCCAAGCGCATTGTTGAGCGTTACGGCGAATGTGACAAGTCACCGGAAAAGCGTTTGGCGGAAAAAGACCAAAAGCGAAAGGTATACTATAAAAATTATACGGGACAAGT
>JAZOAV010000091.1:0-9393 GCA_045595645.1 Faecousia sp. | reverse complement strand
TGCGGCATTATAAGCCTCTGCGCCTGTCAGGGTGACGGTTTTGGGTTCGCCGCTGCTGCCCTCGTAGGAAACCTTCATGGAAAGGGCAGAGATATCGCCGTTGTAGTTCTTGGCGTTAAAGACGAACTTCATACCCACCTTAGAGCCAAGGTCAAGGGTTTTGCCTACCCAAGGGATTGCAGGGCTTGCCAAGTCGCCAAGGAAACTGTCTGTGGCGGTGAAGGTCAAAGCATCGGTGTTGCTGAGGTAGCCTCTGTGGGTTTCGGTCATAGCCGCATCAACCAAGGCATCGGTGCGATAGCCCTTATAGCTCTGCGCCTCTGCGCCGTAACGGAGCAAGTCTGCACACAGGGTCAGCATCTTAGCATTGGTAGTGCTGTTCAGCATACCGTAAGCATAGGTTGCAACACTGTAGCTGTCGGTTTTGGAATAATACTCCCGTCCGTCTTTGGTCATGTGCAGAACGGCATCCACCATATCGCCCATGCGCACTGCGGTAATGCCCGTGAGGGTGAAATAGTAGTAGCTTCCGTTGGCAACAGGCGCAATTCTGACGGTGGAGGTGCCTGTCTGCTCATTGCCATCGTACTCGGGCAGAACGCACTCCAAGTAGTAGCTATCGTAAGCAGAAAGGGTGGAAACAGGAACAGCGAAGGTGATGGAAATATCGCTTGCCAAGTCCAAGGTGTGGTAAATTTGAATGGTTTCATCCAACACGGGCTCGGTAATTTCTTTTGCGCCGCAGACACAGATGCCGTCCACAAATGTGTGTTCTTCCGTAACAGGCTTGTCGCAACGGCTGCAAGTGCCCAAGTGGGTGCCGTCTTCATTGTCGGTATAGCTGTAGTCATGCCCTAAAGCGGCTACAGGATCCTGTGCAACAATGACAGCGTTGCAGACAGAGCAGTGAGAGCCTTCTGTCAGACCGTCTTGTGTGCAGGTAGGAGCGATGGCGGCATCCGTTACGGGGCTGTGTTCAGCGCAGGATTCCAGCCAAATAGGAGCGGTAAAGGCAAGCTGTTTGTCTGTGGGGGTCACTTTCACATAGTAGAAGGGCTGTGCGCCGTCCAGGGGGATCTCCAAATAGGCGTAGCTGTCTGTGATGCTTGTGGTGTAGACCACTGCACCGTCTTTGCCAATGAGGTTCACGGTTCCGATGGCTTCACAGTCAGGCTGGAACAGCTCCAGCACAGCGGCAATGGTTGCATTTTCGCCATACTTGGCAATGTCGCCCATTTGATAGGTCTGTCCGTCTACCACCATATCATAATAGATTTGGAAATTTTGGTCTACAGTGGCATAGACATGACGGCGGGACAGTGCCCAATACAGACCGCTCTCGGTGAAATCGTCTGTGCGGATGACCGTGCGCAAGCCGTTCACATTTCCCCATTCGAGACCGTGGTGATCCTGACCGGCAGTGGGGCCGATGTGCCAGCCCTTGCTCAGAGCCGTATTATAGCTGGCTTCGTAGGTTGCGCCATTGTTGCGGACCTCCATAAGATTGATGATCTCGTCTCGGGCTTTGGAGTAGCCTGCGTACTGATTAAATGTGCCCCATTTATTACTGGGATGATTCCACATGGCAACAATGGGAGCATCCTGAATGTACTTGGTACGGCTGATGGCGACACCCTTTTCGTTCAGTCCCTTGTTGGCATTGACCAGCATATCATAGAAGTAATACAGGCCGCTGAAATCGCCTGCAACAGAGTTGGTCTCTGTACCTGCCGTCAGACGGGAGATGGTGCCGTAGCCATTAAACACATTCATGTGACCGGTTTCCTTGAGTTGGTCGGGGTCAACCCGTCTCCATGTCATTTCGTAGCCCTGAGAAATGATCATATTGCGGTAGGCGGCGTTGTACTCCTCGGTGATGATGCGCTGTTCTTCCCACAGGCTCATGGTACCGGCGGAATTTTTCAGCAGACCGGACAGATTGTAGTAATCTTTGATCTTACTTCCTGTTTCCGTGCTGAAATAGTTGGAATGGTCGGTCATCATGAAATAGTCCATATCCGCTACGCCGTGGATATGCTGATAGGCTTGGGTAGTCGTACCCTTGCCGTCGGAGTAGGTGGAATGGTTGTGGAGCTGACCAAAGAGAAGGGTATTCTCAAATTCGTGCTTCTCCACGGGAGCAATGGGCTCTAAATTGAAGGAGATCTTGCAGTTTTCGCCGCGGGTAGTGCGATCTAAGAAGAATACTTGCAGAGTATGGGTCGTGCCCTCGGCGTAGGTGTTGCCGTTCCATGTGGTAACGGGCTGGCGACCTGCGGCCTGATAGCGCTGTAAAATCGTGTGGCTTTGTGTCGCTGTTCCGGCAGTCGCAGTCACGGTGCCGGTGGCAAAGTCGATGGTTCCTTTCTTTGTTGCATTGCCGCCGCCCAAGTCCAATACCAAGCAGCCGTCAATAAAGACCCAAGCATCGTCACTGCTGCTCAGCTCAAAGACGGTGTTTTTGTCCGTCTGCGCAAAGCTGAACTCCATGGTCATGCCGTACCAGTTGTCGGGCAGGCTGGCATCGTAGGTGAAGGGGGTGAAGCCGTCGCCGGCTTCGGCTCGCACATAAAATTCGTTGCTTTCCACATTGTAATCCACAGCGTTCAGGCTGCTGTCGTAGAAATAACGCTCGCCGTCAAATTGCAGAGGTGTGTTTACAGGCTCGTAGGGATGCACGCCCAAGGCATAGTCCTTTCCGAAGAGATGCCCCAAGCTGACGGGATTGAGGCTGCTGTAATTTCGGGTGAGATTGACCATGGGATAGCCGTCCCGTCCCAAAGCAGGGCTGACGGTAGAGCCGCTTGCTTCATAGAAGCGATTCCAGCGGGAAGTACCGGCGCAGAACACAACTCTGCCGCAATCTGTGGCATAGTCATTCCAGAAGGGGAAGACATTTTCCATAGTCCTGCTGTAGGGCAGACCGGCGGGGGCATTGTCGTTGACACGGTGGTTATAGTTGAACAGCTTCACGGAAATCAGAGAATTGTCTACCGTTTCCACATCGTTCTCCATGGGGACGGGTGTTTCCGTTGCAGTGCTTCTGCCTGTATAAGCGGTAAACTTGTCGGCAGGGCCTACATAGATATAGTCCACATCAAAGTCGATGGAATAGCCACCCGAGCCCATAAAGCCGAAGAACAAGGAGCGCAGAGGCGTGCCCATAATGTAGCTGCTTTCGGGAATGGGGATGGTGTATTCATGGAAGGTGCCGTCAATTTTCAAATTTGCCGCGGGTACTTTCAGGATCGTAGGCTTCCATGTGCCCCAGTAGCCGCGACCGCCGGCGGCAAGGTTGATGCGCATATCCGTCAGACTGCCGCCGGAGGCTTCATCATGAGATAGTTTTACGCGAATCTTCAGCACATCTCCCGACTGCACCCCATAGCGGAGCTGATTTTCAAAGGTGACGGCGGCCCAAGCATTGTTGCTGTCTGCCAAGGTGACCGCGCCGAACATGGTGCTGTGTTCTGTGCCGATGCCAAAGCTATCCACGGAGTGGGCACTGTCACCGGTCACTCGCTTCGTCCAGTGGGTCACGGTGTTAACAGGGCTGTCTTTGTCAAAATCCAGCATGACATGGGAGGGCTGTTTTTCGTCTCCGATGTAGATATAGTCGTAGTCGAGGCTGTGAGCAGTGGTCAGACCATCGTAGGCTAAGCGTATGCACACATTATAGATGCACTCCATCTTCCGCCAGCGAGCCAGTTCTTCCTCGTTGGTAAAGCGCAGTACCACATAGTCGTTACTTTTCAGGTCTGCCGCAGAGAAGGTGGCATTCAAACGAACATCGACACCGTCCAACTGCGCGTAGCTCGCTCCGTCCTTGGTACGGGCGCAGATTTGCAGTGTGCCGCTCTTGCTGCCGTCAAAGCCGTTGGCGCGGACACGGATCTCGGCATATTTGTCGTATTTGTTGCCGGTATAGTGTACGCCCTTGGTCCCCTTTTCACCTGTTTGCAAGGAAAGGTAGTTTTTTCCACCGGTGGATTTGATGGTGAGGGTACCGTCTGCCAGGAAGCCGCCATCGGCACCCCGCTGCTCGTCATTGTTCATGCTCAGGGTACCGGCATAGGCGTGCCAGTTGGACACGGAAGCGTCAAATTGGGTACGGTCATAGGTGGTAACGGCGTAGCGGTGCTGATCTGCCGCATGATTGGTGAAATCGAAGAACAGATCAGACCCCTTCTCCGACAAGCCGGAGGGAGCATTGGCGGCAGGCCCGATATAGATATAGCCGATGGTGATGGAGGCGGTGATGGTCTTATTGTCTCCCGTGCCCTCCTGATAGGGGCAGATGGTGATGCGGTTCAAGACCTCTCCCTTAGCGATATCGAGAAAATCCGTGCCGTTCTGCAAATGGGCCGGAAGCTGTATGACCTGATACTGTCCCACAGGAGCGTATTCGATGCCTGTATCGTGGAATCGTACGCTCTTGCTGACGGTATAGCCGTTGACGCTGGTATAGCAGTACACGGTGAAGCGATCAGCGGTAGAAAGAGAGCCGGAGGTGATGGAATCGGTCTTAAAACGGATCTCTACAATATCCGTTTCGCTGAGCACATGGTTCAAATCGCCGCTGGCCATGCTGATTTTTTCCACAGTAGGGTCCAGCTTGCCGGTTATCACACCGTCGCCGGTGGTGGCAGTGCCCGTCCAGTTGCTCCAGTTGCCGGTTTTCCAGCTCCAAGAGCATTCGTCACTGCCGTTGAAGAAGTCCAGCAGGATACCGGACTTGTTGCCTGCGCTGAAGGCTCGGGTCTCTGCCGCCGCAGCGACCGTACTGAGCAGCAGTAAAAGCGCAAGCAACAGGGCAATTTTTGGAATAAGGTTACGCATGGAATTCTCTCCTTTTATAATGATTTCTGCATAATTATACCACACAACGAAAATAGATGCAACATCCAATACCGAAAGGCAGGTAAAAGGTTTTAATCAAAGTATGCTTTCGCAGAATCGCTGTAAGCGAACAGAGCCTTGCAAAGGTCGGCAAGCGCACCTGCTGTGGTTTTGGAGGCATAGCTCTCTGCGCTGTAGCGGAGGGTTTGGCTCAGTTGGGTTTCACCTTCATAAATCGTTACATCTACAACCGTACGAAGCTCGGAAGCCAGCAGACCGTAGAAGGTGAAGCTGTAGTAGCTGTTGGCGGCACTGTAGGCCGCAGGATTTGTCAGAGTTACGGTCTTGATTTCGCTGTTGCTACCCTTATAGGAGACCTTCATGGAGAGGTTTGCAATATCACCGCTGTAATTCTTGGCATTAAAAACGAACTTCATGCCCACCTTGGTGCCCAGGTCGAGGGTCTTGCCCACCCAGGGAATCACGGGACTTGCCAAATCGTTCAGGGTGCTGTCTGTGGCCGCAAAGCTCATAGACTCCGTATCGCTGAGATAAGCCTTGTGTGCATCGGTCATAGCCGCATCTACCAAGGCATCGGTGCGATACTTCTTGAAGCTCTGCGCCTCTGCACCATAACGGAGCAGGTCTGCACACAGGGTCAGCATCTTAGCATTGGTAGTGCTGCTCAGCATACCGTAAGCATAGGTTGCAACACTGTAGCTGTCGGTCTGGGAGATGTAGGTTTGTGTGCCCTTGGTCATGTGAAGAACAGCATCAACCATATCGCCCATACGCACGGCGGTAATGCCTGTGACTGTGAAATAGTAATAATTTCCGTTCACAACAGGTTGGATTTGCACAGTAGAAGTACCCGTCTGTGTATTGCCTGCATACTCGGGAAGTGTACACTCCAAATAATAGCTGTCATAGCTTGACAACGCGGTCTTGGGCACAGCGAAGGTGATGGAAATGTCGCTTGCTAAGTCCAAGGTATGATAAAGCTTGATGCTTTCGTCCACGGTAATTTCAGTGTCGCCGCAGAAGCAGGCACCATTTTCAAAGGTGTGATTTTCGGTAAAGTCATGGTCGCAGCGAGAGCAAGTGCCTGTGTGCTTGCCGTTTTTATTGCTCATGTAGCTGTAATCGTGACCTAAAGCGGCTACAGTTTCCTGTGCCACAAGAACACTGTTACAGACGGCGCAGTGCTTGCCTTCTGTCAAACCTGCTGCGGTGCAAGTAGGCGCAACAGCCTTGTCGGTAACGACTGTATGACCCGGCGCAGAAATGGCCTCGGTGTAGGTGTGGGAACACTTGAAGCAGGTGTAGGTTTTCACGCCCGCTTCGGTACAGTTGGCGGCTGTTGTGACTTCGCTTGTGTAGCTGTGGCCCGTTGCAGGAAGCACACTGCCTTCCTCGCTTCGATAGCCGCAGAGGGTACAGCTCCGATCGCCGCTGTATCCGCTCTCCGTACAGGTGGCTTCGCTCTGATTTTGCATTGCAAACATGTGAGACGCTTCTGCGAAGGACGCATAAACAGTCGTAGTTGCGGTAACGTTGCTCAAATCCACGGCGGTTCCGTCGGCATCGACCCATTCTTTAAAGGTGTAATGCTTGTCGGCGGTTGCATTTTTCGTAGGCACAGACCCCTTGTAGGCGGCACTTGTCCCGTTGACAGGAGAATGGGCGTACACGGCGTTCACGTTTTCGCTACGGAAGCTCACGAAATAGGTGAATTCCTTCGTGCTGATGCCGCTGTCGTTTGCGGGTGTGACGGACAAATTGGGAAGATCCGAGGACTGCACGGAAAAGGTGATCTTGGTTTTGTCTGTGGGAAGATTCTTGGAAATCTGCTGTGCGGTTTCGCTGAAGTTGATACCCAGCTTTGCGCCGCCGTAGCTGTTTCCTGCAATCAGTACGTCCGCATTCGTTTCGTCCCGAACATTGTTGATGTTAATACTGCCGATCGTAGAATTTTCAAAACGGTTCGCGGTCAGGGCGATGTTTCCGTAGCCTGCGGTTGTGTAGCCGCTGGAGACCTCTGACGACAGCCAGAAGGCTGATATTTTGGAGCCGGTATAGCCGTCAAAATAGTTGGCGTTGATGGTCATATTGCGCATATTCCGCATGGTAATGGCACGGTTTGTGTAATTGATAACATTTCCGCTTTCGTTGGTGTAGGACGGCACCTTGGTCAGATGGAAATAGTTGTCCTCGATCACGCCTGTCTTTTGCAGACCGGTGTTGGCATGGATGGCACTTCCGTTATAAATGGCATCATCCGTATAACAGTTAAACAGGTTGTTGCAAATGCGCAAATCTACGGTTTTGTTGGTATTGCCCCCAAGAATCCGCACCTGTCCCGTGCCGGTACGGTTAATAAAATGGAAGCCGTTGACCATGAGACTGCCTGTCTGCAAGTCTCCAAAGGAGAAGGTAATGCTTCCCGACAGATAGGTTTCGTAGCTGCGCGCGGTGTTGACGGTCAGTTGACCGTCCTTCAGCACCAGTGCTTTGATGTTGTTACGGTTACTGCCGTAGAAAATCAGACTTTTTCCTGTATAGCTGACATCCTCATAGTACGTTCCCGGGGCGACCATGACCGTATAGCCGTCCTTGGCCGCATCGACAGCCGCCTGAATGGTGGAAAAACCGTTGACGCCTACCGTTACCGAACGGCAATACCACTTGTCGCAGTACAGACCCGCACTGCCCGTGGCTTTATCCGTCAGGGAGGGATCGACATAAACCGCGGTCGCTGATGTATTGGAATTGCAGGAGCGCAGATAGAGGGGATGCACTGCGCCGCCGAATTTGATGTAATAGGTGTTCTCGGGACGATAGGTTTTGGAAACTTCGCTTTTGATGGTCAGGGTGGTGCCTGCGGCCTTGGTGCAGGCTTCATCGCTGTAGATCGCACCCACAGGAAGCTGTACCTCGATGGAAAGATCCTTGGTGCGTTTGGTCAGATTGTCGATGTAATAAGCACCGTTGGAGCAATACGCATCCAAGTCCCCCTCCTGTGACGTCACAGACAAAGAGGGCATCCGATAGGAGAAATACACCAAAATGGCATCGTGGTCGGATAACATGGTGGAGTAGGTGCGGCTCAGAATCCGCTCCATCTTATTCGGTATGTAGAAATTGGAGGGATAGACCACATGGTCAACGCATTTCTGAAGTCCCGCATCATCCGATTGCAACACGGTTTTAGTTCCGTTGCCGTCGATACTGCATTTGTCCTTCGCTTCGATCAGGGCATCCTTCAGGCCGGTCTTTTCCAGGAACTTGGCAATATTGACTGCATCCCCTAAACTGCTCTTTTGCACGTAGGAGCTGTTAAAGTCGCCCGTGACAAAGACATGGCGGTTCTTGGCAATGCTGTTGATCTTGTTGGCAAGCTCCTGCATTTCCACGGCACGGACCTTTGCATTTTCTTCCAGAGTGGCGTTTCCGTCAATGTGCCAGTGGGTGTTGAACACGAAAAACTCCACATTGGTCTGCTTGTCCTTCAGCTTTACCCACTGATAACAGCGTTTGCTGTTGGCAGGCTGGCTATAGCCCGCCGCACCGCTGTCCAAAAGGGTAAAACGGGACTTCTTGTAGAAAATAATCAAGCCTCTGCAAATCGTATGGGCCAGCCCCGTGTCATCCTTCAGGCTTCTGCTTGCATAAATGTCCTTTAAATCCGCATTCAGCGCAGGACACCAATCCAAAACGCCGCTGGCACCGCCGTCGGCGGCTTCCTGCATGCCGATGATGTCGGGTTGGTAGGCCTTGAGCATGGTCGCGATCGCTTTTTCCCGCTTGGCGGGTGGTTCATACTTAAAATTACCGTTACTGTCTGCACTGCAATCATCGAGCACATTGAAGCTCATGACGGAGATATCCTGACCAATCGGTTCTGCGCAGCTTGCACTCGTGGTTGCTCCTGCCGGAATTGCGGGGATCAGGGACAGCAGGAAGATCAGTAACACCCATCCTGCAAGAAATCGCGTTCTTGTTTTCATACAATATTCTCCTTTCTGTTTTGCCATAGCAACCTTAGAGGATGATTTCTCCGTCTCCATGGATGCACTGTAATACATTGTTGGGAACGACCGTGTGTCGTTCCCTACATATGTTGTGAAAGCTTTGTAGGGATCAGGTTTCCGACCTTTTAGAGGGCGATTCGTGAATCGCCCCTACGAATCCTAACGAAGATGGGGTTATTTGGTGAAATAGGCTTTTGCGCTGTCGGAGTAGGCGAACAGGGCGCGGGTGAGGGGTTCGAGGGCTGTGCCAACCGTTTTAGAGGCGTAGCTTTCGGCACTGTAGCGGAGGGTTTGGCTCAGTTGGGTTTCGCCTTCATAAATTGCTACATCTACGACGGTGCGCAGCTCAGAGGCCAGCAGACCGTAGAAGGTGAAGCTGTAGTAGCTGTTGGCGGCACTGTAGACCGCAGGATTTGTCAGAGTTACGGTCTTGATTTCGCTGTTGCTACCCTTATAGGAGACCTTCATGGAGAGGTTTGCAATATCACCGCTGTAATTCTTGGCATTAAAAACGAACTTCATG
>JAZOAV010000090.1:0-14587 GCA_045595645.1 Faecousia sp. | reverse complement strand
AAGTTATTGTAAGCCATGACAATGATTATCAGCAAAAGATTTGTGATGAATGCAGAGAAGAACAGCAGTGAAAGTGGAAAGAACACTATTCAAATGGTGTTTGGTATTACGATTGTCCGTTCTGTGATGATGGATATGCCGCGAACGAGAGACAGGAACGTCCCGAAAATTATTGCTCAAACTGCGGAGCGAAATTATACGGAGCGGAGGCGGACGATCGGTGATCGCCCCTACGAGGAGGTGTGGAAATGAATGATTTGTTGGTTGTTTTGGTTCTTGGTGCTTCTATTGTTTGGTTGATTAATACGGCTCTTGATGTTGCTAATTATTTCAGCAAGAAAAAGTGTGACGATAAGAAAGACGAATTGATCAAAAAACAAAGAGAGTTGATCGAAGCGCAAGAAAAATCTATTTTACTTAATAAAAGCATCGCGGCTTTTTGGAAAAAAAGATGTGAAGTGCTGGAAGGCAGGATAAGCGAGTATGAAGCCGGTATCGATAAGATCCATAAGATTTTAGAAAACAAAAAAGAGGGTGAGGAAGAATGAATACTTATTTTGTGAAGGAGCGGAGTTTGCCGGAGGGGTATCATGAGGCTTTGAAGCATCTTTATCTGAGTGGGGATAAGGAATGCACGATGATTATTAACATCAATGAGCCTTTACATGAGCCGATGATTTCTAAATGTGGGATGTACACTCCGGAATCCTTGGAACAGTATCGGCAGGAGATTCTTGAGGGGATCTTGGATTTTGAAGCGGATACCGAGAAGTGGGATTACACTTACCATCAGCGGATGGCGCGGTGGAAGGGGGACGTGATTCGCATTTTGAAGGGCACTCCCGAAAGCAGACGCGCGGTGATTGGGATCCGTGACAATGCGAAAGATATGCCGAGCGATAACCCTGCATGCTTGCAGATGCTCCAATACATGATCCGAGACGGGAAACTGCATTGCTGGGCGGTGATGCGAAGCAATGATGCGGTGCGAGCATCGTTTATGAATATGTTTGCCTTTATTCTTTTGCAGAAAGAATTTGCCGATGCACTGGGGTTTGAAGTGGGAGAATATACCCACTTTGCCACAAACTATCATGTATATGATGGGGAAGAAGAAAAAGAGTTGAAAAAATATGCTCACAAATACATGAACTCCGTTTTGGATTATTATGCCGGAAACAAAGAACAGGATCTGCTTGCTATTCCTTATGTGGGATGCTGGGATGCTCTGATGGAAGAGGAAAAGCCGAAGATCGCCGAAAAGGTGCAGGAGCAGTATGAAAAGTATATGAAAGAGAAAAGGTGTTGTGCGAATTGCGGCAGAGATTGCAAAGCGATATATGACCTGAATGCTCATGCGTTGTGCTGTTATGACTTTTTGCCGAAGGGGTGAAGACATGAAATTGGTTGATTTGGTGTGCAAGCCATCCTTGGAAAATTACGACAAAGAAAATCATTCGGGGCCTTGTATTACCCGTGAGATGACACCTGCGGAGCGGAAGCAATACGGGTTGCCGCCGAAGAAGAGCGGCAATGTGATTGATCCTGATTTTGCGGAGCGGTTGAGAAAAGCGCGAAAAGAACGCCATATCAGCCAACAGAAATTAGGGGAATGTATTGGCGTGACGGTTAATGTGGTTAAAAATGCGGAACATGGCAAGTGGCTGACACCGGAGAACAAATCGCGGTTATGTGACTTTTTTGGTTGGGAGGATGATGTATGATCCAGTTAGTATATCCTTTTTGCGAGAAATGCGGACACGAGGGAATTTGCCGTTATCAAAAAGATTTGGAATTGATGATTAAAAAAATGTGTGAAGTGACAGCGAAAAGCGAAGCGACACATTTTCAGTTTTGTGTGAAATGCCCGGAATTTTATCAAAAGAGTTATAGTGTGACGAAGAAGGGGATGAATGATAGGCGGTGGTAGTTGTGACAACAACCTCATCCACCGCTAACGCGGTCCCCCTTCCCCTTAGAAAGGGGAAGGCCTGACGGACGATCAATGATCGCCCCTACAAAGTGAAAGGATGGTGTGTGATGATTAAAGATAGTGGTGAGCGGACGGAGTTTGAAACCGGAGCGGTACGGGACATTCAAGAAGGCAAGGGCAGATGCGATTTGATGCCTTTGGAAGTGGTTTCTGATGTGTTGGATGATTATGTTCTCTGTATGTTGGCATCTTTTCAGGGATCGGGTGATGAACTTTATTTGCGGCTTGCGTTACAGGCCTTTGCTGATAGTTGCTATAAAAGCGGAGCGGAAACAATGTTTCTTGATGCTTCGGTACATTTTGAAGAAGGTGCCAAGAAGTACGGCGAACATAACTGGCAGAAAGGGATCCCCGTGAACCGATATGTTGACAGTGCGGTGCGGCATTATTTGAAATGGCGGCGCGGCGATGACGATGAACGCCATGACAGAGCATTCGTGTGGAACCTTATGTGCTGCATTTGGACAAACCGAAGGAAAGAAGATTTGTTTGGCTCCCCTCGGGAAAAAGAAAAATAAAAAGGAAAGGAGTTTGCTCCTATTGTATTAACTGCCGAGGGGAGATTTTTTAAAGGTGGTGTGTGTAGATGGCAAAGTATAGATTACCGGAAGATGTGAAGCTGACCGCGCTTAGTTATGTGAAAGGATATCCGAGACGGAAAGCGGAATATATGATGAAATTTAATGACATTGTGGCAGGGAAAGGTTTCCCTTATGAAACATATACGATCAACGGATATGATGAGAGGGGGGACCCCTGCGAACTGGAATGCAGAGTACCTATTGATCGAGTATTTGGGAGTATCGGGAACCCGACACAGCAGAAGGCATTTTTACTGGAACAATTATCGCGGCATCCGGAAACGGTGCGGATGCGAGCGGTGGAGAAAGCCATGGAATTGATCGGGGACCGCATAATGAACGATGATCTGCGAGAGAAATTGGTGCAGGCGATCATGTTGAACTGTGACAGCGGCAGGGTCTATATTTACGAGGATATGGATCTGCCGGGGATCTCGCGCAAGGCCTTTTTTGCGGAGCGGCGCCGGTTTTTGTGGTATGTGGCAAAGTACAGCGATTTGCTTTGGGAGGAATGAAATGAAATATAAAGTTTTTGTATCTCAGCCGATGAACGGCAGAACGGCAGAGGAGATTTTGTCGGCAAGAAAAAATGCCATTGTATCGGCCACGCATTTTGTGGAAGAAACCATGGCGGATGCTTTTGACGATGTGGAAGTAGAAATTTTGGATTCCTATTTTGAGCCGGAAAGCGGTGTGGTGCAGAATCCGCTTTATTGTTTGGGGAAATCACTTTGCCTGATGTCTCAAGCGGATTTGGTTTATTTTACCGCGGATTATAAAACAGCGAGGGGATGCCGCATTGAATTTGATTGTGCGATAGAATACGGGTTGAATGTGGTTGTAGATTATAAGAAATGGCAGGAGCGTTTCTGATGTGACGGAGCGGAGACGGGCGATCAATGATCGCCCCTACAAACGGGAGGGCACAGAGGCCCTCCCCTACTTTTTTTGTGTGAAAAATGGGAAGATGGGCACTGTGCAACTTTTTTTTATGGTAATATGTCCATAGTGAAATACTGTCTTTGGATTAGTCAGTGTTTCCGCGTTTTCATTTCAGACTCGTCGGCGTGCGCAGTGCGCCGACAAATGACAAAATTTCATCCGATTAGGGATGGTTGTTTCTCCTTTATAAAGCGGTGCCGGGGTTGAGCGGTGCCGCTTTTGATTTAGGTGGGTGGTGGTTGCGACATCAACCTCATCCACCGCAAGCGGTCCCCCTTCCCCTTCAAAGGGGAAGGCTTGGAATCCCTCCACCATCCTGCGGATGGTCCCCCTCCCTTTAGCAAGGGAGGTTTACATTATTACGAGAAAGGCGGTGATTTGAGATGGCAAATGAACAGAATTTGATCCCCCGAGAAAACGGTTTTACTCAAGAGGAAGCCAAGAAGGGCGGACGAAAATCCGGAGAGGTGAGAACACTCCGGGCAGAGATACGAAAACAGATGAATTTGAAGGTGCCGAAAGACGGCATGGCCGATGTTCATGAGCTGATGGATGAGCTTGGAATTGCAAAAAAGGATCGTACTTATTTCACCGCAATGGCGGCTGCGGCGATTCACAAAGCGGTGAAAGGCGATGTGAAAGCTATGGACTATGTTCGAGATACTATGGGCGAAAAGCCCACGGAAAAAGTGGAGCAGGAGTATGGACCAAAGACACGCGATACTTTGGAAGGAATGAGCCTTGAACAACGGATGGCGGCTTTGGAACAAATGAAAGAAGCAATGTTCAGGTCGGGTGGTTCTGAGTGAACCGAAAAGAAGTTGATAAACAGCTTGAATTATTACTATGGTATAAGAACCTTAGCGATACGAATAACGCGGCTTTTATGCCGTTATTCAGCGATACAAACCGATATTTGGTGCTTAAGGGCGGCGGCGGTTCCGGGAAATCCGTATTTGCGGCGCGAAAGATTTTGGAGCGGTGTGTGACGGAGCGGAAACATCGTTTTCTTGTTTGCCGTAAGGTAGGCAAGACGATCCGTGAGAGTTGCTTTTCTTTGATTATAGGTCATCTGATCGAGTATTATCCCCATCTAAAAAAAGACAGGGACTATAAAGTGAATCTCTCGGATATGAAGATCGTATTTCCGGGGACGAACAGCGAGATCCTTTTCAGTGGTTTGGACGATGTGGAAAAGCTGAAATCCATTTACAATATCACGGGGATATGGATCGAAGAGGCATCGGAACTGCTGGAGGGTGATTTTAACCAGTTGGACATCCGCTTGCGTGGGGAAACGCTGTATTATAAGCAGATCATTATTACTTTTAACCCTATTTCGATGCTCCATTGGCTGAAAGGGCGTTTCTTTGACCGAACTCCTCCCAATGCCACGGTGCATGAGAGCACCTATAAGGATAACCGATTCCTTGATGAAGAGAATAAACGCGTTTTGGAAGATTTTCAATTTACCGATCCTTATCACTACATGGTATATTGCCTCGGGCAATGGGGGGTTACGGGTAAAACGATCTTTGACGGGCAGAAAGTTACGGCGCGTTTGATGGAGATTATAGAAAAATCTCCTTTGATAAAGCGCGGCTATATGGTTTTTGACTATGACGGATTGAAGATCACCAATGCTTATTTTCAAGAAGATGGTAGCGGTTTTCTTAATATTTATAAAGAGCCTGTACCGGGCAGACCATATGTGATCGGCGTGGATACGGCCGGGGATGGTAGTGACAGCTGCGTGGTGCAGGTGATTGACGGTATCAGTTTGGAGCAATGCGCGGTTCTGAAAGATGCGGATCTGCACGAGGATATCTTTGCACGGCAGATTTATTGCCTCGGAATGTGGTATAACCGCGCTTTGGTAGCGGTGGAATCGAATTACAGCACTTATCCGATCATGGAGCTGGAACGGTTACGGTATCCTAAACAGTATGTGCGTGAGGTTTATGACGATGCTACACACCATATTCAGCTGAAATACGGGTTCCAGACCAACAGCAAGACGAGGCCGGTGCTTATTTCCAATTTGCAGCGGATCGTGCGTGAGAACATCCATTTGTTGAATGATAGGGCTACATTGGAAGAGATGTTGACCTTTGTGCGTAATCCCGACACGATGAAGCCCGAAGCCGAAGAGGGAGCGCATGATGACACCATTATGGCTCTCGGCATAGCTTGCCTTGCAAGGGACAGCGGACAGATACGATTAACGGAGCGGACCGATATGAGTGAAGAAAAGAAAATAAAATGGACCGAGGATATGTGGGAAGATTACCGCAATGCCTCGGCTGCCGATAAAAAATTATTGATTGAAAGGTGGGGAAAGCCTAACCGATGAAGAAGCAGGACAAATCAAAGCTTGAGATGTGGAAAAAGCGGCTCAGCGCAAACCAAGAGCGATACGATGTTTTTGCTGTGAAGTTTGAGCACCGGGAAGCTCTGTTTCGCGGAGCCAAAGCCGTTACTGCTTGTTGCGAAGGGGATACAAAGACGGAAACGCCCCATGTGCGCAACATTGTGGCAGAACTGATTGAATCCCAGGTGGACACTTCTATTCCGATGCCGAAGGTAAAGGCGCGGCATAAAGAGGATGAGAAACTTGCCATGTTGATTGAAGACATGATTATGGATGAATTGGACCGCTTGCCCATTGAAGAGCTAAATGACATGATGGAGCGCACCACGCCTTTGCAGGGTGGTTCTCTTTATTGGCTGGAGTGGGATCATTTTATCCGCACTCATACGACCATGGGTGAGATTACCTTGAAGGTGTTGCATCCGAAACAGATCGTGCCGCAGGATGGGGTTTATGATTCCATTGAAAGCATGGATTTTATCATTGTGAAGTTGCCTCAGACCAAAGAATATATCAAGCGTCGATACGGTGTGAGCGTACACGATGAGGATGAAGAAGAGCCGGAAATCCGTTCCTTTGAAGATGCCACGGCAGCAAGTGATCTTGTGACCCAGTATATCGGTTATTACCGAAATGACAACAACGGTATCGGGTTGTTCAGTTGGGTAAATGACATTGTTCTTGAGGACATGGAAGATTACCAAGCCCGGCGATTGCAGAGATGCAAAAAGTGCAACGCGGTGGCACCTGCGGATGTAACGCCCCTTGATGCTCCGAGTATGGACGGGAACCATCCTTACGAAAAGCGTGATGTGCAAACCGATTGGGAATTGGACAATGAGAAGCCCCGGAGCGGAGGTAATAAAACAATTTGCCCCTACTGCGGCAGCACTCAGTTTGAATCGGTGGAAGAGGAATACGAAACCATTACTTATGAAAAGGTTTCGGCTCATGGAGTGCAGATCCCGGTGATGAGCCGGGTGCCGTTCTATAAGCCGGATATCTATCCGATTTTTTTACAGAAGAATGTATCGGTCCATGGTCAGCTTTTGGGTGACAGCGATGCGGACAAGATCGCTCCTCAGCAGAATACCAGTAATCGTCTTTCTGCTAAGATCTTGGACAAACTTTTGAAAGGCGGTTCTTTCGCCACGCTTCCTGCGGATGCTTCTATTTCTACGGATAACGAAGACATGAAATACATCCGTTTGGAAAATGCTGCAGATAAAACCATGATTGATGTTTATGATATGCAGGGAAACATTGAGCAGGACATGGCTATGTATGCTGCCGTTTACGAAGAGGCGCGACAGAGTATCGGGATTACTGATAGTTTTCAGGGCAGGAGAGATGAAACGGCTACATCGGGGAAAGCAAAAGAGTTTTCTGCAAAGCAGGCGGCAGGCCGATTGGAAAGCAAACGGTTGATGAAAGAGGCCGCATATCAGCGGTTGTTTGAAGCGATTTTCAAATTTATGCTGGCTTATGCTGATGAGCCGCGCACCATCCGCCATAAAGGACCCAATGGGGAAACGCAATATGATGTGTTTGACCGCTACGACTTCCTCCTGCAGGATGCCGCCGGGGAATGGTACTGGAATGACCAGTTTATTTTTTCTGTGGATAGCGCAACGCCTTTGGCCAAGGACCGCGAGGCGATGTGGCAGGAACTGAGAATGAACTTGCAAACGGGAGCATTTGGAGATCCTACCGATATTGATACTTTGATCCTGTTTTGGCAGAAGATGGCGGAGCAGCATTACCCCATGGCGGAAGAAACCAAAGAATGGTTGGAGAATAAGAAAGCCAATGATATGCTTTTGACCCAGCAGCAGGCGATGCAGCAACAGCAGATGCAGGTACAGGCGATGGAAGCCGATGCCAACGCGAGAGTGGCGGAAGCCGAAGCTAAAACGGTGGATGATGTTGTAAGAGAGGTGATGAAAAGTGGCAATAAGAAAACCCAAGAAAAGAACGGCCAGCAGTGATCCGAGGAAGAAGAGATAGCTTTTTAAATTTAGGTTGTGTAAACGGGAGGGCACGGAGACCCTCCCCTACACGGGTTCTACTATGTATGAAAGGGGGTGAAATAATGGCGAATCAGGGTTATGCCGGTAAAATCGGCAATGCAGGGTCTCAGAGTGTGAAAGCTCCTTTCAGCTCTAAGAAGACCGCAAAAGGAACCGTGCAGAAAGGCGGTTTGGACAGAGACTAATCTCTGTAACGAGACGGGCGATCAATGATCGCCCCTACATTATGGGACATATATACCAATTCGCAGTAACGCGTAAAAATACGAAAGGAGACATTTGAGATATGTCTGAAACCAATATTGATTTTTCCGATGTTTTTGGTCCTATTGATGAAGAAGGTGTGAACTCCGATGAGGGAGTGCAGGAACCCACCGAGCCTGCAAATGATGATGGGATGACCGAAGGATCGGTTGAAGATAACACCGAAGGCGAAAAGGAACAGGAAGCCGCCGAACCTGTGAAAAATCAGCAGAGTGCCGCAGAAAATGCAAAATATGCAGCGGCACGAAGAGAAGCGGAAAGAGAGCGCGATGCGGCCATTGCCAAAATGAAAGCCGAACATGATGCAGAGCTTGATGCAAGGCTCAATGAAGCTGTTGCCGCACTCGGATTAGAAAATCCCTATACGGGAAAGCCCGTGACGAATCGCGCCGAACTGGAAGCCTATAAAAAGCAGCATACCGAAGCAACACGAAAGCAGCTGCAGGAAAGAGCGGAGGAGGCAGGCCTCAGTGAAGAGGAAATTCAAAACCTTGTGAGGAGCCATCCCGACTTTCAGCAGGCAATGGCGATTGTGAACGAAGCACGCGCCGCAAAAGCAGAGGCGGAGAGAGCCAAAGCAAAAAGCACTTTGGATGCCGCTATGAAAGAAGTGCATGAGCTGGATCCTTCGATTGACAGTTTTGAGGATCTGCAACAGCACGAGAGTTGGAGCGAGGTTGAAAACCGTGTGAGACGCGGATATACCTTTGCGGATGCTTTTTATTTTGCGAACCGAAATGCCATTGAACAGCGTAAAATGGCGGCAATGGAACAGCAGATAAGAAACAGCATGAACGGCAAGGGACACCTTGACAGCAGTTCCCCGAAGGGTGACGGTGGTATTACCGTGCCTTCGGATGTGATGGCAGAATACCGCGCGATTAATCCCGGTGCTACCGATGAACAGATCATGCGGAGTTACGCCAAGTATTTGAGAGGGAAGAAAGGTTGATCGAACCCGAATCCCTCCACCGCTGACGCGGTCCCCCTCCCTTTGGCAAGGGAGGCAGATTTGAATTATGAAAGGATGATATGAAATATGGCTTTTAGACCTTATTCTACTGAAGATGGCAGAGTGCCTGCATGGGAATACTATCCTGCCACCGGCTTGACCCCTAAAGTGGGCATGGCTTTGAATTTGACCGGCGGTAAACTTGTTGCCGCTACCGGTACCGTTAAACCTCAGTTTGTTTGCATGGCAGAAAGAGATGCCGCACAAACCGCTGAACAGTTGATCCCTGTTATCGCTGCTGCCGATGATATTATTTGGGAAGTGGAAACCGCCGCTTCTCTTGCTCTTGGTGCTGCTTGCTCTATTGGCACCGATTCCCTCACCGTGGTCACCGGCAGTGGTGCCGGTAAAGTTGTTGCTGCTACTGAAAACGGCGTTTGCAGAGTTCGTTTTGGTGCTGAACCTACTGCTGCACCTACTGAGTAATTGAAAGGATGTGAAATATAATGGCTAATATTACTTTTTCCGAAGGCTCCGGCCTTAATGATTCCATTTATGGTAAAAGTCAGGCACCGATCAGAATGTTGATCGAGAGCCGTGCAGAGGCTTATGAAGAAAAGTCTATCTTGAAAGAACTCTTTATGTTTGACAGCTCCAAAAACTGGGCTGAAAAATATACCAGCATGACCGCAATGGATGGTTTTGATCCTGTGGGTGAAAACGGTGCATATCCTGTGGACGGTATGGAGGAAGGTTACTCCAAACTGCTTGAACACATGACCTGGAAAAACTCCTTCTCCCTCTCTCGTGAGATCATGGAAGATGGCAAGCTCTTGGATCTCAAGAAAAAACCTGTGGGCTTTGTGAAATCCTATTATCGTACCCGTGAATGCCTTGGTGCGGCTCTCTTTGGTGCTGCTCTTCAGGGCAGAAACATTGCTTCTTTCCGTGGCAGAAAATTCGATACCACTACCGCGGATAAAAAGAATTTATTCGCCATCAATCATCCCGAAAAAGTCAAAGGCGGCACACAGACCAACCTTTTTGCCGATGCTTTTTCCGCGGATGCTCTTTCCTATGCTGAGACTGCCATGCAGAATTTCAAAGGTGACAATGGTGACCTTGTAAATGTGATCCCCAACACCATTCTCATTCCCAACGATGCCGAGCTCAAAAAAGCGGTATTTGCGGCTATTGGTGCTGATAAGGATCCCGATACCTCCAACAACGGTTTCAACTATCAGTTCGGTAGATGGAATGTTATGATTTGGAATTATCTGAATCAGTACATTGCCGCAGGCACTAAACCTTGGATCCTTGCCGACCTCGACTACAACAACGAATACGGCGGTGCGATCTTTACCGATCGTACTCCTCTTGATGTACGCTCCACCATCGATGAAAACACCGATGCCAATGTATGGAGAGGCTATGCACGATTCACCGCAGGCTTCAATGATTGGAGAGCATTTGCCGCAGGCGGTATTACCGGTGGCACTCAGCTTGTACCTGTGGCTTCTTCCTAATCTTCTTCGTAAGAATAATCTGACACAAAGAGACTTAAAGGGCAGACTTGGATCTGCCCTTTTCTTTGTATGTGGGGGGATGAAATAATGATAGGTGGGAGCGAGGAAGCCAACCCCTCCACCATCCTGCGGATGGTCCCCCTCCCCTTGCAGGGGAGGTTTACGGGAGGGCGCGGAGACCCTCCCCTACAAAGAAGGTGGTGAAATTTATGACGGTACAAGAAGTTATTGACCGAGTAGATAGTGTGAAACCGAATGACTATAAGAACCAAGATAAGGTGGCATGGCTGAATGAATTGGAAGGGCGCGTGCAGACGGAGATTTATCTGAGCCGGATCGAAGAGGTGAAGCCTTTGGAAACGGTGGGAGATACCTTATGTGTGCCTTTCCCTTATGATGCGATGTATGTTTACTATTTGCAGGCCATGATCGATTTTCAGAATAATGAATATGACAGGTATGAGAACACTTACGAAGTGTTCAATCGAAAATGGAAAGAGTTTGAGAAGTGGTATTCTACGCACTATCCGACACGGGGCAGGGTTGCTTTTGGTGTGACGGAGGTAACAAATAAATGATGACATTTGAAATTATCGGGCAGCGGTTGGTGCTGAGTTCTCCCTTGGTGGTTGAGGGCAGCATTGACTATCTGACCGCTGAATTTTTATTCCACGACGCGGATTGGCGCGGTGCTGACAAATGGGCACATTTTACAAAGACTACCAAGACAAAGACCGTGGAATGGGATATTAATATCCTGGATGACAGGATCGACCGCGAGGCGCATTTGAATTTGGATAGCGGCACTTGGAAGGTATTTGTGCATGGTTCGACTTTGGACGGTACGCGGATCACCACCGATGAGGTGGAACTTGAAGTGAGCCGTACAGGGATGCGGAGCTACGGTGTGCTGGAAGAAGTGCCTTTGAGCGATGCGGAGCAGATCTCCCTTATGGCAGACGAGGCGCGGAACATTGCCCAAGCATTGAGAGATGATGCGGAGGCAGGGAAATTTGACGGGTATTCTCCGAACATTGTAGTTTCGCCTGTTGATGGTGGGCACAGGGTGTTCATTACGCAGAAAGACGGTACTATGCAGCAGTTTACGGTGCAGGATGGCTTTGATCCTGCTATTGCGGTAACGCCGATCACCGGCGGACACAGAGTGCGTATGGTTGACCGTGAAGGTGTTGATACCTTTGATGTGATGGATGGCGAGAAAGGCGACAAGGGCGATAAGGGTGACAAAGGTGACAAAGGGGATAAAGGTGACATTGGTCCGCGAGGTTATACCGGTGCAACGGGGGAACAAGGTCCTACCGGAGCAACGGGCAGAGCAGGTGCGGACGGTGTATCTCCTACCGTAGCGGTGGACACTATTACAGATGGGCATCGGGTAACCTTTGTTGACACGCAGGGTACGCACAGATTTGATGTTCCGAACGGGAAAGACGGTAAAGACGGCAGGGATGGGAATATGGCGGTGCCTGCGCCGGTGAACTTTGGTCATGGTACGATTTCCGGCAACAGCAAGAACTTTAGCGATATGACCTACGGCAACGGCCGTTTTATAATGGTTGGTGTAGAGAACGGCGAAAATGTGGTAATGATTACCTCTGATTTCGTTCATTATGAGAGAGTTGTTCTGACCGAAAGATGGAGCCGTATTCGTTTTGTGAATAACATGTTCTTTTTGATCGGGCGTATTTCCGAATACGGAATGATGGAGCAAAGCAACACGATCAAATACAGCATTGATGGGTTAAAGTGGACAGAAGTTATAATGCCTGCTACGACTTATTGGTCGGACATTGATTACGGGGATGGCTATTATGTTGCAGTTTCCGGGATTGGCGGCAACAAAAGCGATATTACGGCGTACACCAATGATTTGAGTACATGGTTTCAGGTGACTATGCCTGTGAGTGAGGCATGGCAGAACGTGAAATACGGCACGGGATGGTTTTTGGCCATTACTTATACAGGAAACCATCAAGCGGTGTTTACCGTGAACAATGGCACATGGACGGTTGTTGCCGGGTTTGGTACAGGGTATTTCTCTGAACTTTATTTTCATAACGGTAAATTCTACATTCCCGTGGATGGCGGTTTGGATAATCCTGCCGGTGAGATTCTTGTAGGGAATGCAATGGAGTGGGAGAGAAAGCAGTTGCCTGTTGCAACAAACTGCCGATCTATGGCGTTTGGTGCAGGCTTTAGTATGGTGTTTGGCAGTACTACCGATGGTATTACAAAAGCGCAGGATGCGTATTACTCAGAGGATGAGGGGGAAACTTGGGAGCATATTGCAATGCCGGAGAAATCCTCGCGTGATTCTGCGGCCTACGGGCGCGGCACGTTTGCTTGCTTGGGTAATAACATTGAACTTTGTTACATTTGGGATAACTTGTGAGAGGAGTGATATTTGAATGAGTGTGAAATACAGTTGGAACCGACAAAATGGGGCGGCGATGCCCTCGGTGCGGTTTATGAGTATTGAACCTGCGGAGGATTATTATAAGGGAATGCCTTTGAAACTGAAAGAAAAAGGCATTGTGGAGCCTACGGACGGTGATCCCGAATATATCTGCATGGCGCAGTATGATCCCGATGCGGAGATCCAACCTTTGGAAATCCCCGTGCAGGAAGTGTTCCCCGATGTGGTATACGACCGCATGAATGATGATGGCACGATAGAAGAAGTGCGATTTGGCAGCAAAGGCGGTGGCGGCGGTGATCTGCTGGAGACGGTGGAAACGGAAGTGCCGCTGGAATTGGTATTCGATGGAAACCTTGATAATTATGAAACCATTAATATTGACGGTTTAAGTTACATCAAAGTCTCGGACATTAGCGATTTAACGCTTGAACAATTAATTGGTTCGACCATATCGATCATACAAAAAGGTGCGGTTGTGTCGGGTATTTTAGATAGCAGTATTATTGGTGATTTTAGACCAATGGGAGTAGAGATGTTCGGGGTCCCGATAGATGTCTATAGCGATGATGGTATGAGCTCGCAAACCGCTTTTTCTGTATTAGTTGTAAATGGTGATACTTCTTCGGTGTTTGATATTAACATTCCGACAGGTATTTGGTTTCTTTTTGTTTCTGATTCGTTTTTTACCAAATCCCTCACCTGTCCCAACGCCACGACCACTACAACCAAGCAGCAGCTCAAACCCTCGCTCCTGCCCCCTCATAAGCACAAGTGGGATGATATTGAGGATGCTATTTGCTGGGACAGATCGGTGAGTGAGCCGTTGAATTTGGTGTTTGATGGGAACCTTGATAATTATGAAACCGTTGATATGGGTATTGGCATTTATGTAAAAATGTCGGATGTCGTCTTGACGGTTGATGATTTTGTTGGTGGCACTGTTATTTATGTGGAAGGTGAGCAAGAAACACAACTTGAATTAACAAATGAAAATGTTGTAGATATGTCGGTAGAAGCGGGCGCACCTGTTATTATGGTAGGTTTTGAAGGGGTAATGGTAATATATGGGGATACATCTGCTTTGGGATTACCTCTTACGCCCGGGGTATGGTTTGCGTATGTCGAAGGGCAAATGCTTGTCAAATCCCTCTCCAATCCCAATGTAACCATCACCACAGGTGAAATCAAGAAGATCGACCCGAAGTTTTACGATCAACCTTGCGGGGAAGTCGTAACAAAAGAACCACTGAATATCATATTTAACAATGATCCCACAGGATATGAAACAGTTGCTATGGACGGTATTGTTTATGCTAAAATTTCAGATGCGATTTTGACAGCTAATAATATATATAGTACAACCATTATCTTAAACAATTTTAGCAATCAAGAACAAGAGGCAGTCTTGTCTCCTGAAAACACAGAGGATGGTTCGTCACAAGGGATTCCTGCTTTTATGTTCTTTGAAGGATTTGCAATATTTGCCTA
>JAZOAV010000089.1:0-4906 GCA_045595645.1 Faecousia sp. | reverse complement strand
AGAACCTGTATCGTAGGGGCGATTCATGAATCGCCCGCCTATGAAATGTTTCGGATTCGCCGAAAATTATGTAAGAAAACGAAACTTTTGAGCCGCGCGGGAGGTTCGTGAACCTCCCCTACAAAGTTTTTTGATAGTCTGCAAGGGGACGATGCCCGCATCGTCCCCTTAATCTCAAGTATCATTTTTGTCGTCATCGATATCCTTGCTATATGCGACGACATTAAACATCGGCAACAGAACGCTTCCGGAAACAAGCGTCTGTGCAGTTGTGCTCTGCACAAAGCCTCTTGCAATGGAATACAGAGAAGTAACTCCGTTCACCTTCAGCATTTCCCGAAAGGTTTCTTCGCCGATTTCGGCAGGGGCGGTAAAGCATCCTTCCATCGCTAAATCAACAACATACTTTTTCTTGCCGGAAGAAACGGTCGCCTTGATCTTTAACAGTACCATTCCTGAATAGGCAGTGCCATTCTCGATTTCTTCAACGGAATGCAAAGAGTGGGACAGGTCAAGGTTTTTTTTCGTTTTTCCGATGTTGTTTAAATTTACGAAGTCATTTCTTATCTTAACCGATTTGACCGAGCTTCCTATAATCTGAAAATCCGATAAATAATTACTCATCTTTGATCCTCCTCAAGCGGCAAACCCAACGACATTGAGCATCCTTGCTATCGCTTTTTTAGGCTTTGTTACGGTATTCTGATACTCATTTTCTGCGTGATTTTGCAGATACTCACTTTCGGGAGTAAATTCAATCTCAAATGTAACATTTAATTTTTCGGCAATCTGCGCGATATTCTCCACCGTAAAGTTGTATTCCGCGCTTTCCCACTTTGAGACCATACCCTGCGTAACGCCCATTCGCTCCGCAAAAGCCTTTTGGGTCATGCCCAGCTCGCGTCTCTTTTGGAAAAGGAACATAGAAATTTTCGCGATTGCTTTCGATGCGTAAATATCACTCTTAGAAAGATAGCCCGACAAAAAATCGAACATCTCATTTTTTGTTGTCGTCATAATAAACCTCCTAATTCTTCTCGTCCCGTCTGGAAATTGCGATTGCAGCATTGGGTGCATAAGATGTTGCAGCCTTTCCGGACTTTTCGTAAAACATACGCAAAAAATACTTTCCGTTTTTATTTTTGGAGAACAGCAGTCTGTAATTCTTGGAATCGGCATCAAGATGCAAGGAATACAGATTTTCATACATTTTGAGCTTCTCCAGCCATTTGGTGCCAAAGTCAATGTCCCCAAGAGCAATAATTGCGTATAAGCGAGTTACGAATTGTTTGATAAGTTTTCCCTGTGCGCCGGATTTATTTGTAAGTTCGACAAATTCCTCAAAGAAGGACGGGTGAAAGTCGAAGTTGTTTCCGAATTCTCTTTCTATTAGAGTCTTCAATTCTATCGTATCTATAGGTCACCTTCTTTATTCTTATTATATTACTTATATGTAATATTTGCAACACATTTTTTCGTTTTTTTAAAATTTTGCTTTCGTTCCGTAGGTATTGTTTTTGTCCGTATTTTATGTTATACTTTTCCTGCAACTACCAAGACACAAATTTGAAAGGAGCATATTTTATGAAGCGTATTTGTCTGATTTTGTTATGTTTCAGCCTTCTTCTGAGCATTCTTCCCGTATCTGCGGCGGAGCTGCCGGAGGAAAAGCCTGAAACCAGGGGCAGCTATCCCGTCCCCGCTTTTGGTACCCAGCCTGTTTGGGAGAAAATAGCGAGAGGCATTCCTTTAGCCATTTCCCACAAGAGCGACTGGAGAAATTTTCCGGAAAATTCTCTTCTGGGCTTCAACTCCTGTCTCAATATGGGTGTGGATATCATCGAGGTGGACTTCCATGTGACCAAGGACGGGGTTCCTGTTGCCCTCCACGATGACAATCTTCGCCGCATGACCAATGCAGATACCGTCATTTACATCCATGAGATCACTTGGGCACAGGCGAAAACATACGCCCTTGAGGATGGCATGGGGAACAAGGGAACCAACTACATCCTTACCGCAGAGGATGCAAAGGTTCTCAACTCCCTGCCTACCTATAAATCCACCGTTGGCACTGCCAAAGCCGGAGGCACCATGCCCATTGCCCGTTTTGATTCTGTTCTGGAGCTGGTAAACAAGAAAGCCTTCCTCCTTATGGATAAAATCACGACCGCTGATAGCTTTTCCTATGCTTTCGTTTGTGCAAAAGAATGGGACATGCTGGATTATGTCTTGTTCAAGGGCAACTATACCATTGCCCAGCTTGAGCCTTGGTTTGCAGCAGGTGCAGCCTTATGGAACAAAAAGTATCCCGCTGAGCCCATTACTGCGCAAGATGTAAAAACATCCATTGTGTTCGAGTATAACAACACAAATCCTGCAAATATCCAGGCACTGATAGATGCCGGTGTTCATGTGGTGGGTTTAGCCGCCGGTGTCAATGATTCCAACGAGGCTCATATCCGAAATACGCTGGTTCCTTATTGCAGAGAAAAAGGAATTTACCTGCGCTGCAATACCGGCGATCCCAGCTATATGGGAGCGAATGCCAAGGTTGACTCCGAAATCGGTTGGGCAGAGCTGTTTGACATTGGCTACACCGGAGTCATGACAGACCGCCCCGGGCCTCTTGTTAACTACATACAGGAACGGTACCGTGTTCGCCCCGCCTCTGACCGTATCGATGCAGAGCATTTTACCAACTACAATCAGGACACCTTCGGCTTTACCGTTCCCGAGGATTGGAATGCAGGTAAAAACAAAACGGTAGACAATCTCACAAGCAAGGATACCCTGATTTATGAGAATATCGAATTCGATGGCACCGAGAATATTCTGACCGCAAAGGTCAAGGGAAGCAACTGCTCCGTCAGTGTCTATCTGGACGGCACTGCCGCCGCAAACAAGGTGGGAACTCTCAGCTTTAACAGCACAAGCTATACCTCTGCACAGGTGAAGATCCATCCCGTTACTCCCGGAACGCATACGGTCTATTTAAAGTTTAGCGGCACGGTTTCTCTGGATCAGTTCCGCTTTACAAGAGGCTTATACTTCGGCTTCTCCAACGAAAGACTGGCTCGCTTCCGCTATCAGGATCGGCTCTACGGCAGTCTCAATTACGATACAGGCAACTGGTTCCCCCGTCCCGCATCTATGAGTGCGGCGACTCTGAATAACACGGCAGGAACCCTGAGTGTCAACCTCACCGCAGGTGGCAATCACTATATTCAGACGGGCACAGTGGTTGGGGACAGACCCCTGCACTATATCCCCCAGGCGGGAGATTATTTCCAAATGCGCCTGAAGGTCAGCAATGTGGTACCTCACGATGCCACACTGCCCATGACCATGGGCGTAGTCTACTCCACGCCGGACAGCACAGATTTCAGCTACGCCAACAGAGTGGTGCAGACCGTCACCGAGTCTCAGTTCAACGGCTCCTATTTTACCCTGACTCTGCCTATGAACAGTGCCTTTGTCAACGCCGCAGAGATCACAGGTCTGCGCCTGTATTTCACCAATCTTGCCCCTGTGAGCGGCAAGACCGCCACGATCACCATTGATCAGGTCTACATCGGGCCGAAGGCGCATCTGCCCCAGCAGGACTATCTGTATTTTGATTTTACCGATCGGGACACGGACGAAATGCGCTATATGACTTCTCTGTACGGTTACAAAAACTTCGATAACTGCCAGTGGTTGGCACGCACTGCCACCATGCGCGGGGCATGGTATGACCATGTTGCCACGACGCTCCTTGCCCGTGTGACCACAGGTGGAAATCACTATATCCAAACGGGAGCCACCGTCAGTGAGCGACCCCTGCACTATGTTCCCTCGGAAACGGATTACCTGCAAATGCGCCTTCGCATTGACAACGGCCTCGCTTACGATGCCGCCCAGCCCCTTTCCATTGGCATTGCCTATGCCAGTGCCGCAAGGACGGACTTCTACTATAATCCCTTACTGCGGCACAATTACGATGCCTCCATTATTGACAGCGGCTACTTCACCGTCACCATTCCCATGCCCGACTTCTTCAAAGAGGAAACGGAGATTCAATCCCTGCGCATCTATTGCAGTAACCTCGCACCCAAGGACGGAGAAGCCGTCATTGAGGTCGATTCCTTCTACATCGGGCCCAAGGCGAGCCTTCCCAAGCCTTTGTACACGGTCAGCTTCGTCAATGAGGATGGCACGGTTCTTGCAACGCAGGAAGTGACGCAGGGCGATTCCGCAAGCTACGCGGGAAGCACCCCCGCCAAAGCCTTCGATGAGGCGTACCACTACAGCTTCGCAGGCTGGGACAAGTCTTTGACCAATATTGTTGCGGATACGGTGTTCACCGCTCAATATACTGCGACAGCCCACAGCTATACGGATGGTCTGTGCGTCTGCGGCGCAAAGGAGCCGATTCCTGTTGTGGATGAAAGCATCAGGATTTACCACACCCTCGACTTGGCAAGCGATATTTCCATCACCTTCGCCGTGCCCATGTCTGCTTTGGCAGATTACGACAGCTACTACTTGGAATGTGTCCTGCCCGAATACGAGGGCAACACCCAAATCGGCACTTCCACCGTGGAAATTCAGCCTGTCGTCAGCGGAAATTACTACTATTTCACCCTCACAGGCATTACCGCCGTGCGCATGGGCGATATGGTAGAGGCAGTTCTTCATATGACAAAGAATGGTCAGAAATATTTCTCCAAGACCGACACCTACAGTGTGGCGACCTATGCTTACGGTATGCTGAACAGCACTCCCGACACCAAGATGTTGACTCTGTGCGCAGATTTGCTTCGTTATGGCGCAGAGGCACAGAGCTACAAGAAATATCGCAGCGATGCTCTTGTAGATGCCGCCATGACCGAGGCACATAGAGCCTATCTCAGCGATACTAACG
>JAZOAV010000088.1:0-9794 GCA_045595645.1 Faecousia sp. | reverse complement strand
GATTACCGGCAGCACCGGTGGCAGCACCACGGTTTATGTAGGCGCAGTCTCCGGCACGCAGCAGTCCGTTGTCCGCAACTGCTTTGCCTACAACTGCACGCTGACAGAGGGTGCCGACAATCAGGCATCCATAGGTGCGGTGGGTGGCAATAGCGTTAGTAACTCCTATTACGGAAGCATTGAAGTTTCCAGCGGCACTCTCCGTTCCAGAGAGGGAGAAATCGAAGGAACCCAAGCGCAGTTTGCCTCCGGTGAAATTGCTTACCTGCTGGGAGACGCATGGGGTCAAAGCATCGGGCAGCAGCCCCATCCCGTTCCCGCCGGCGAAAAGGTCTATTACGGCTACATTTCCTGCGATAAGACGGTTATGGACATGGGCTACAGCAATATTGCCGGCAGACCGGATCACAGCCCCGAAGAGGACGACGGGGACTGCACCACGGCTGTGTACTGTTCTGTCTGCGGCGAGACTATGAAAGAGGCGGGGCACACAGAAGAAAGCATTCCCGGCAAGGCTCCCACCTGCGGCGAGACCGGCTGGACGGAGGGCGTAAAGTGCACTGTCTGTGGCGAAATTCTCACCGAGCAGGAGGAGATCCCTGCCACCGGCGAACATGTGGATGAGGACGAGAACGACCGCTGCGATGTCTGTAACGGTCTGATGACCCTGCCGAGCCTGTGCATGAAGTCCATCAGCCTTGAGGGTAACATTGCCATCAACTACTATATGTTCCTGCCTGAGACCGTTCTGGCAGACGAAACCGCATACATGCAGTTCACTATGATGGACGGAGAAACTGTGAAGGTTCCCGTCGGCGAGGCTGTCGAGAAGCAGCTCAACGGACAGACCTACTATGTGTTTACCTGTGCTGTGGATGCGGCGGAAATGTCCGATGAAGTAGTCTGCTCCTTCTTCTACGAGGGTGGCTCTACCGAGCCCTTTGCCTATAGTGTGCAAACCTATGCCAAGAGTGTCCTTGCCCTGCATCCCGTCGAAAGACTGGAAACACTGCTGAAAGCCATGCTGCACTATGGCGCCGCCTCTCAGCTCTACTTTAAGCACCGCACCGATGATCTGGCCAATGCAGGCTTTGAAACGCCCGACTATTCCAATGTGACCATTACGGGCTTCGATAAAACAGAGAATCAGGGCACCCAGCTTGCAGTCTTCGCCTATGCCACCCTGCTCTTGGAGTCCGAAACCACATTGCGTTTCTGCTTCCGCTTGGACAGCAGCGTGGTGGAGAGCTTCAAGGTGAGCTATAAGGGGCAGGAGCTGGCGGTAAAGCAGCGCGACGACCTGTACTATGTGGATGTGGAGGGAATCCTCGCCAAGGATCTGGACGAAACCGCGACCATTACCATCGACGATGGAGCACAGACCGCGGAGGTGTCCTATAATCCCATGACCTACTGCCAAATCGCCCAAAATAGCGGCGACCAAACCCTCAAAAACCTCGTCGCAGCCCTCTACCTGTATAATCAGGCAGCAAACAACTACTTTGCATAAGAACCATTGCCAAAGGGGTTCTTCCAACAATTCCTTTCATTGGCGGGCGATTCGTGAATCGCCCCTACGATACAGGTTCTTTGACAAGCTGACAGGGACGCCTCGGAGAGGCGTCCCTGTTGTGATTGCGGTTGCGTTAGCGATTCTGCAAGTTGCTCAGGATTTCCTGTGCTTCCGCAGAGTCATAGGGAAGGATCCAAACGGATCGGTTTTGTTTCGCAATTTCGTTGATGAACTCCCATTTTCCGGTTGTCTCATTAAATTGCCACTCATCCTCGTTATACAAGGGCTCTTTTGCACCCCAGCCGATGGTTTCGACAATGCGGTTTTCATCGAGACCCAAGGCGCAAAGCAATTCTTTGATTTTTTCTGCTCGCGCCTCCGAAAGCTTGATTGCACCGCCGTTTCTTTCGGGGTCAGCCGTTGTTCCCACTAAAAGAATGGATACTTCGGGATGGGCATTGAGCAATTCCACATAGGGCTCCAAGGCACTGATCGCTTCGTCCTCGGAAGCCAAAATTGCAGTATTATCTTCAAACCGCACCTTGTCCTCCGGCAGGTGGACCGGCAGTAGGAGTTCTGCCGCTTCAGTGGTTTCCGTGGGCTCGGTGGATTCCGTGATTTCTGTTGCCGGTGGATTGACCGGTGTAACCGCCTTGTCGTAAAGGGCTTTCGCCGCGGCAGGCATGGTAACAAAATAACCATCCTTCGCTTTTTTGCTTTCACAGGGAAGGGCATTTGCTTTTTTCAGAATTGCTCCCCAAATCGCCTGCAGATTTGCCTTATGGGTTTTGCTGAGCTTGGCTTGCTCCCCTGCGGTGGCTCCCAAGCCATACCATGTTACCTTCACATCGCTGAAATCCGGTATGAGATTTTGGCTGTCAAGCTCGGAAATCAACGCTTCAATGGCCGCTTCGTCTACTGCATCGGAAAACAACAGCTTCGACAAATCTTCATTTAAAAAGCTCAACGCTCCTGCCGTGCACAAGCCTGTATCATAAATCAAAAGCTCTTTGGTGCATCCCTTTGCAAGATCATCGAGAACGCGTTTAGCCTCCGTCAGCGCACGAAGGGTGTCAACCTCCGCATCGCTGGGTGTCAATTTGTCGAAATCATCCCTGAGAACGGATAAAAGCGGCTTCAAATAATGCTGCTGCCAATATTGCTCGTTTCTGTTTTTCGCGCCCATGGATGCGGCGATATAGTCCTCCTTGCAAAAGCCGAGCATAGTTCCGTTCTGATCGTACTCGACCGTAGGTCTCCCATCCGATACAATGATGCCACTGTTGCCAAAGGCAGAATAGACGGCTTCGATTTTATCGAAGATCACATCGGCATTGATTTTTTGACTGTTGGAGTGCGCACCTACAATGACAGCAAGTGCCGGTCTATCCCCTAAGGGTTCCGTTTTTTCTTCGCAGCCGGATAAAACGAAAATGGGCAAGGAGAGAAGGAGGACAGCGATCATTTTCAATAGGATATGCTTCTTCATTTTATACATCTCCATTCTTTTTCATTCCAAGAATGAATCCGAATCCATTCTTCATCCTTTTGCCTTCTGCACGCATATATTGTAAGTATAGCATGTTTTACGAATGAAAGCAACAAGAAATATTTTGGGGGCGGTCTCAGGTGTGCTGAAACCGCCCTTTGGGATTATTTGTGATATCGACTGCCGGCTTGGATGGCTTCGGCGCGGTAGAATTGCTCCAATGCCATGACTCGCATCAGGTGATGGGGAAAGGTCATAGGGCCGAAGGAGAGGCGAAAATCTGCCATTTTTTTGACTTCGCTATCCATGCCGAAGGAAGAACCGATCAAAAAACAGATATGACTGCGCCCCGACAGCTTCACCTGCGCCAGCTTATCCGCCAAAGCCTCGGAGGACAGCTCCTTGCCCTCGGGGGTCAGAACGCAGAACCAGCTTCCTTTGGGAATCCGATTGCGAATCAGCTCCGCCTCCTTCGCCAAGCCTGCGGCAATTTCCGTGGCATTGGGATTTTCGGGCAGACGGCACTCGGGCAGCTCCACTAACTGAAATTTGCAGTAGGCACTCAGCCGCTTGGCATATTCCTCGCAGGCGGCAAGGTAGAATTTCTCCTTCAGCTTGCCCACGGTGATCAAGGTCAGCTCAAACATCAGCGCAAAAATCCTTCCAAAATCTTGGCTTCCGCTTCCTCGGGGCTCAGACCCAAGGTCATCAGCTTCAAAATCTGCTCTCCTGCGATTCTGCCGATGGCGGCTTCGTGAATCAGGCTGGCATCCACATGGTTACAGGTAATTTCGGGAATCGCCCGCACCTTGGCACTGCCCATGATGATGGCATCGCACTGCACATGACCGAAGCACTTGCCGTTGCCTTCCACACGGGGATAGAAAATCTGGGTGGAGGCATCCTGCGCCACGGAACGGGAGATGACCTGCGCCTTGCTGTCCTCGCCGTTGAGGAAAATATCCATTTCCGAGTCGGCACGCTGGTCGTTGTGGGTCAACAGGTTTTCCCGCACTATGATTTCACTGCCCGCACCCTCGCAGACCACCTTGGTGTACCGCTTGGTGTCGTCCACGCCACGGATTTGAGTGCTTTCCAAGGTCACGGAGGCACCTTCCTCCAAATAGAGGATGGTTTGAGGGTTCAAAATGCGCTTGCCTGTGCCTTCACCCTCGCCGTAGTGCTTCTCGGAATATTTCACATGGGCATTTTTGCCCACATAGAAGGTGTGCACGCCGTCATGCTCCGAGTCGCAATCGCTGCAATTATGAATGCCGCAGCCTGCCATAATGGTCACATCGGCACCCTCGCCAATATAGAAATCGTTGTACACCACATCCTTGCGGCCGCCTTCCGTGACGACAACAGGGATATGCACATGCTCATGCTTGGTAAAGGGAGCAATGCGGATGTCAATGCCGTCCTTGTCGGTCTTACTCTCGATGGTGATGTTCTCCGTGTTGCGGCGGAAAGCCTTCTTGCCGTCGGAACGGATGTTCACCGCACCCTCGCCCGTGCCCTTCAACTCGGACACTAACTCGATAATATGCTTCTGAATGTCGTTTAACATTTCTTATCCCCCTCCAATCGGTAACAGCTCGACACGGTGTCGGCAATGATTTTGGGGTAAATTTCGTCCACACTGCCCCGTGCGCTCACATGGCCGTTGGCAACCATCACGATTTCGTCAGCCAAGCGGATGATGCGCTCCTGATGGGAAATGATCAGGATGGTGGCTTCCTTTTTGTCGTGGATCTCTTGGAAGGTTTCCGTCAGACGGGCGAAGGACCACAGGTCGATGCCCGCCTCGGGCTCGTCAAAAATCATCAGCTCGGACTTGCGCGCCAAAATACTGGCAATTTCGATGCGCTTGACCTCGCCGCCTGACAGACTGGTGTCCACATCTCTGTCGATGTAGTCCCTTGCGCACAGACCCACCTTGGTCAGATAGGCGCAAGCCTTGTCGTGGCTGATGCTCTCTCCTGCGGCGATGGTGAGCAGATCCCGCACCTTCATGCCCTTAAAGCGGGGCGGTTGCTGGAAACCGTAGGAAATGCCCAATCTTGCCCGCTCCGTCACGGAAAGATGGGTGATATCCTGCCCATTCCAACGGATTTCGCCGCCTGTGGGCTGATAAATGCCCATAATGGCACGGGCCAAGCTGGTCTTGCCGCCGCCGTTGGGGCCTGTAATCACAATAAATTTCTTGTCCTCCACGGTGAGGTTGACATCCTTCATAATATCAACAGGGCCGTTCTCCCCTTGCACCCGATAGGACAGGTTTTTGATTTCTAACATGCTGTGTCATCCTTTATGGTTTTTGTGCTTATCGACTGAACGCAGCGTTACATTTCACGCAAGGTCTGTCGAATTGGCTTGTCCCCCTTTTAAGGGGGAATCAAAGGGGGTTGCCGTGCAGGAACCGCCAAATTTGTACCTTGTCGGTGCTGCGTGCGATTTGCAACCCCCCGTGCCCCCCTTCAAAGGGGGGCTTGGTGCCGTGAAACCCACAAGTGCTGAGTTAAGTCGATAAGTATATTGGTTTTTTGTGAGTATACCACATTTTTCCCCCGTTTTCAATCCTTAATGCGAAGAAAAGCGAAAATGCACGGTATCCACACACTTTCCTGAAGTCTTTTCGTGAAACCTGCGTAGGGGACGGCCATGTGCCGTCCCGAAATGCAGCAAAAAATGGGAACGACACAAAGGTCGTTCCCTACGGTATAGGACAATGGCGCAACTCTGCTTAGGGTGTGGCTGCCATGCACAGGCGGCGGAGGATTTGCGTGGTGAGCTGCCACAGGCTGAGCTTGGGGATACTCACGGGGGAAACGATGGGGATCTCTGCCAGCACCCGTTCCCCTGCGGTAATGGTCAGACTGCCCAACTGCTGTCCCTTTTCCACGGGTGCGGTCAATTCCTGCTCCATGGTCACCCGTTTCTCCACCTGTGCCAGCTCGCCCTTGCTCACCAGCACGGGAGCCGCGCCCTGCAAGACAGGGGTGAACAGCTTTTGTTCTCCCAAGCGGACCTGCACCGTCCCCAGACTCTGGGGCACATCACAGGAAATCAGGGCATAATTGGCAAAGCCGTAATTCAAAAGTGTCTTTGCCGATTCAAAGCGCTCGGCAGAAGACCCGCAATGGAGCACCACGGCGATCAGCTCCATGCCCTCCCGCATGGCTGAGGCCGCTAAGCAGTGCCCCGCCGCAGAGGTGTAGCCTGTTTTCAGGCCCGTGGTTCCCTCGTAAAAACGCACTAACTTGTTGGTGTTGGATAAGCCAAAGCGTCCGTCCCGCACTGTATCCATCCAAATGGTGGTGTAATTGCGGATGCGGTCGTGGCGCAGAAGCTCCCGTGACATAATGGCAATGTCATAGGCGCTGGTGAGATGCTGTGCCGCCTCCGGCTCGTCGTCCAAACCCGTGCAATTCACAAAATGGGTGTCGTTCATCTGAAGCTGAGCGGCACGCTGATTCATCAAATCCACAAAGGCCGCCTCACTGCCTGCCACATGCTCGGCAAGAGCTGTCGCACAGTCATTGGCAGAGCTGACCACCACGGACTTGAGCATTTCGTCCATGGTCATGGACTCGCCCACCTCTAAGTACACCTGACTGCCACCCTTGGCAGCGGCGGCTTCCGAGGCGATCACCCGATCGTCAAAGGAGATCCGTCCCGATTCCAAGGCTTCCATCACCAAAAGCAGGGTCATTACCTTGGTCACGGAGGCAGGTGCCAGCCGTTCATGGGCGTTTTTCTCAAACAGTATGGTTCCCGTGGCGGCATCCATCAAAATTGCCGCAGGAGCCGCCACCTCCGGAGCCGCCGCCTGCACCGTAGACAACAGCAGAAGAACACAAAGCAATACAATCACGCAGTTTCGCATAAAAAATCTCTCCCCTTCCTACGGTACAAGCGTATGAGGGGGAGAGTTCCTATATTCATGCTGTCAGGAATTTTTGGGCAAGGGCACGGAAATCATCCCGATGCTCCTCGTCAATGCGAAGGCGCAGGGGCTTACGGAAATTCAGGGTGAACATTTGCAGCACGCTCTTGGTGTCCACACAGCGTTCCCCGTCCTCTACCAAAACAGTGTAGGGCAGAGCCGCCGCCATGGAAACAAAGTCCTGCACCTCTTGGGCAGAAGACAGATGTATGGTCATAAAAAATCCTCCAAAGAAAAGGCTGTACATTTGTCAAAAAAATTGGTACAATTATTATACAATGCTTCCCGAATTCGTGCAATGCGTGATTTACTCAATTTTTTGTATAAATATGTAGGGAAATTTGGAGGTTCTATGAAATTTCAATGTTACACGCTGGGCTGCAAGGTGAATCAGTACGAGACACAGGCGATGGAGCAGCAGCTTTTGGCACTTGGCCATGAACAGGCGTCGAAAAATTGTGACATCTACATTATTAACACCTGCACCGTCACGGCGGTGGCAGACCGCAAGAACCGCAGCCTCATTCGTCGGATTCGGCGGGAGCATCCCAATGCCATCGTGGGTGTGTGCGGCTGTTACGCCCAGGTCAGCACGGAAGAAGTGCAGGAATTGGGAGTCGATGTGATTTCCGGCAGCGGCGGACGGGAGGAATTTGTGCAGATGCTTCTCCACGCCAGCCGCGAAAAACAGCAAGTGAAGGTGGACGAAGCCCTGAAACGGCGGGTCTTTGAACAGCTTCCCGCCGGCGGTCTGTCCCACCGTACCCGCGCCATGCTCAAGGTGCAGGACGGTTGCAGTAATTTCTGCTCCTACTGCATCATCCCCTACGCCCGTGGGCCCGTGCGCTCCCTGCCCTTGGAGCAGGCGGTGGCGGATTTGCGCAAATTAGCGGAAGAAGGCTATCGAGAAGTAGTGGTCACAGGCATCGAAATCGCCTCCTGGGGCTGGGATTTGAAGGACGGCAGCTCCTTTACCATGCTCTGCGAAGCACTTTGCAAGGCTGCGCCGAATCTCCGTCTGCGCCTTGGCTCCTTGGAACCGAGAGTGATTGACGAGAATTTCTGTCAAACCATGTCCCGCTATGAAAATTTCTGTCCCCAGTTCCATCTCAGCCTGCAAAGCGGCAGTGATACGGTTTTGAAACGGATGCGCCGTAAGTACGACAGTGCCCGCTACTACGAAAGCGTGGAGCTGCTGCGCCGCTATTTCCCCGATTGCGCCATCACCACCGACCTGATCGTAGGCTTCCCCGGAGAGACGGAGGAAGAATTGGAGGAATCCTTGGCCTTTGCCCGCAAATGCGGCTTTGCCGCCATGCACATCTTCCCCTATTCCCGTCGGGACGGCACACCTGCCGCCAAAATGGAAGGACAAATCCTGAAAAGCGAGAAGGCGGAGCGCGCCGCAAGAGCAGGAGCGATTGCCGCCGAGCTGCGGGAGCAATATGACACTGCCCTTTTGGGCACAGTGCAGGAAGTCCTGTTCGAGCAAATAGAAGACGGCTTCTTCACAGGCCATGCTAAAAACGGTGTCAAGGTCTACGCAAAGGGCGAGGGTTTACATAATATTCTCTGCCTCGTGCGCCCCATCGCCCTGCGCTCCGACGGCGTAGAAGCGGAACTGATTGGAATTGAGAATTGACAATTTACCCCCTATCATGCCGTAGGGGTCGATGCCCACAACGACCCGTGCAGGTACTGCCCATGATGCACCGCACCTGTAGCGCGCGGCTTTCCAGACGCGCCTGCACGCGCCGTCGATAACATATCATCATCGTTATACTGAGTTTCTTTAAAAAGACATTCGCAAATGGCTACTTTTTATACTTATTTTTAATAAAACGGTTTCACCGTTTGAAAAAAGGCTTTACGAAGGGCCTTGCTTTTGGTATAATACGGAAAACAACGCAAAAGAGGGATTTACCATGAGAATGAGAAAACGAAACAATTTAGGCCCCAGAATGGAGGCTTGTGCCGCAATTTGGATTCAAAACGGCAAGGAATACAAGGGAAAGTGGCGGAAGCTGATGCCCGAAGCCAAGGAGCTTCGCCTGGAGGTTGGCTGCGGTAAGGGCAAGTTCACCGTGGAAACCGCCATGGCCCATCCCGATATCCTCTTTGTTGCCGTGGAAAAGGTGCAGGAGGCCATGATTTTGGGCATGGAACGGGCTTTGTCCCTTGGCCTGAAAAACCTCTATTTCCTGTCTCTGGATGCGGCGGAATTGGAGGACTATTTTGAGGTGGGTGAGCTGGATCTGCTCTACCTCAACTTCTGTGACCCCTGGCCCCGCAAGAAAAATGCCAAGCGTCGCCTGACCTTCCGCACCTTCTTAGAGAAGTACAAGAAAATCCTGAAGGACGGCGGCGAGATCCACTTTAAGACGGACAATGCGCCCCTCTTTGCATGGTCGCAGGAGGAGTTTGCCTTCTGCAAATTAGAGGTGCGCAACCTGACGGACGACCTCCATGCCAACGGCCCCGTGGGCATTATGACAGGCTACGAGGAAAAATTCCACGAGCTGGGCACGCCCATCCATCGTTGCGAGCTGGTGGTGCATAAGGAACCCGCAACCGAGTAATCATCATTTCCATAAAAGGGAGCGACCTGTGTCGTTCCCTTTGCAGCGTGTCAAAAAAGCCCGAAACGAGCTTTGCACCAAAGCCTCCCTTGTGTAAAGGGCACCCCAGGGTGGCCTCTCTTGCCCTTTCGGGCAATTCACCTTCAGGTGGCTCGCCGGAAGGCGAGACGGAGGGATTGCCTGAAAGGTTTCGTTATTGATTGTTATTTGGGAGAAATACAAACTTTTCATGCAACAATCCCCCAGTCATTTTGTGCCCTTCGG
>JAZOAV010000087.1:0-2647 GCA_045595645.1 Faecousia sp. | reverse complement strand
TTTATTAAATTCTAACTGTAGGGAACGGCCCATGTGCCGTTCCTTATTGCATATTTTGAGGAATATTCTGTGGAATGACACATAGGTCATTCCCTACATATACATTTTGAGACAGCCCCCTGCAAAGTTTTTTGACACACTGAAAAAGCAGCCATTGGTGAATGGCTGCTTTTGAAAGAAACGCTGTATGTATTTTAGTTGCGGGGCAATCTTTGGAGAATGGTTGCCGCCTGTGCGCGGGTAACTGCACCTTGGGGGTCTAAGACGGTATAGCCGCCAATGATGGTTCCGGCGACATATCCCTCATGCACCGCCCAGGAGAAGGGCGTTTTTGCGTAATCGCTTACCGCATTTGCATCAGGGAAGCGTGCAAGATTGCCCTCCGGCACCTCTGCTAAGGTTTCAGATGCCAGGAAGCGGTACAAGATGGAAGCGAATTGTTCCCGTGTGATCACTCCCGCGGGGTCAAACCGTCCATTGCCTATGCCGTTGACAAGCTCCTGTTCCTGTGCCCATGCAACTGCATCGGAATACCAAGTGCCCTGTTCCACATCCACAAAGCCGCTGGGGCGTGTTGCCGTGGGGCGACCCGCCATCCGCCACAGAACCGTGACCAGCATAGCTCTCGTCATAACGCCATCGGGATCGAAGCGATTATCCCCAACGCCTTGGAATAAGCTGTCCCGAATGCCAAAATCGATGCCCTCATGGGCCCAGTGCATATAGGGCGGCACATCCACAAAAGAGGCCGACGGACACTGTGTCCGATGCTCTGCAGCGGAGGGCAGGGTTTCTCGCCGCAGAAGCTCGCCGCAGCTTACGCAGTAATAGACCTTTTCTCCGCTTTCCGTTTCTGTGGGCGGGGTTATGAGAATGCCGTTATTTGCAATATGATTCAAGCACGGCTGTCTATCTCCGATATAGCTATGGCCACAGGCGCAGGTGTAAATGGTATAGCCGCCCTGAGTGGTGGAGGGAGGCACGACCGTTTGCGTATAGCTATGACCCGTTGCCGGCAGACGATCCTCGTAGTGATAGTTACAGACGGAGCAGGTGTGCTTCCGGATTCCGTCGGAGGTGCAGGTGGGCTGTACTACCGTTTCCACAAAGCTGTGCTCCAATGCCGGAATTCGCTCCTCGTAGTGATAGCCGCAGATGGAGCAAGTGTACTTCCGGATTCCGTCAGAGGTGCAGGTGGGTTGTACCACCGTTTCCGTATAGCTGTGCTCCTCCGGCGGTACAGATTCTTCGTAGCTTTCGCCACAGACGGTGCAGACATACTTCACAACGCCTGCTGTTTCGCTGTCCGTTTTGGTGAAGTCGTGCCCCGTTGCAGAGACACGCTCCTCATAGCTGTTGCCGCAGGCGGTGCAGGTGTATTTCACGATGCCCTCCTCTGTGCAGGTAGGAGCCTGCACCATTTCGGAGCTGTAGCTGTGAGAGCAGCCATCCGTCAGCTTTCTTCCGTACCAGTAATCCAGGTCTACATCTCCCTGAATACCGGGAAGTCTGCCCTTGTTGGAATACTGCCACATGGAGTAGGGACGGTCAAAATTCAAATCATCGGACCACTGGGCAACCCAGCGTTCCCACTGATCGTATTCGGAGTAGTTCAGGTGATGCTCCCACCAGTAGGCATTGGAATAGACACCGGGGGTATAGCCTGCTTCAGAAATGATGTCGCAGAAGATGCTGACATGGCTCAAAATCTGTCGGTCGGTGCAACGATTCTCGATGTACTTATCCTCCACATCGATATAGACCGGCAATGCCAGGTTGTAACCCTTTATCAAACGCAGGACATGCTCCGCTTCGCTGCGGGCTGCTTCCTCCGTTGTGGCATAAGAATATAGATAAACGCCAAAGGGGATATTCAGACGGGTACAGGCTTCCACATTGTTTAACCATTGAAGATCGTCCTGAGATTCCCGATCCTGTCCGTAGCCGCATCGAATGATGACAAAGTCAACATGCTTGGCTAAGGTATCCCAATCAATGTTTCCTTGGTAGACACTTACATCGATGCCCCGTTCTACAATGGTTCTGCTCCTCGCATTCGTTGCTCGAACCTGTCCCACAAGAGACAAGAGCAGTGCCACCATGAGTATACAGGACATCAGTTTCTTCGCCATAAGCTGAATCCCTTCCTTCTTTGAAATTGTTATTTTAAACGACTAAAACAGAGGTTTACCATAACTAACACTTATGTTAAGGGATTCTTGATAGAAAGTCAACCGCAATTATCAGAAAAGTTAAGCTTTTGTAAAAGTTTGTCAAATCTTCCGAAAAGACGACATGTTACATTTCGTTATAAGGGCCTTTGCCAAAAGCCAAACACCTTCGCAATTTACCGTGAAAATGACCTTCTCCCGAAGTCCAAGATGGCAAAGAAAGGAAATCAGAGAGAACTTGCGTTGCTGTAAAGGAGCGGGGCGAAAGATTATAATCAGACTGTCAAAAAACTTTGTAGGGGAGGTTCACGAACCTCCCGCGCAGTTCAAAAATTTCGTTTTTCAGTTAATTTTCGGCGAATACGCAACATTTATGTGAGGGTGATTCGTGAATCGCCCCTACGATACAGGTTTTTTGACACGCTCGCTTTTTGTGCTTTTCGGCACAAAAAGGGGGCTGTCTCAAAATGTATATG
>JAZOAV010000086.1:0-14471 GCA_045595645.1 Faecousia sp. | reverse complement strand
AAAACTTTGTAGGGGAGGTTCACGAACCTCCCGCGCGGCTCAAAAGTTTCGTTTTCTTACATAATTTTCGGCGAATCCGAAACATTTCATAGGCGGGCGATTCATGAATCGCCCCTACGATACAGGTTCTTTGACACGCTCACTAATAATTATCCCTTTGTGTTGCATCGTTTTAATGTTCTACAGTTTAAATCGATGGTGTATTATGCGGTGGCTGATCTGTATGAAGTATTTTAGGAAACCCCTTTTGATTCCCCCTTATACTGATACTGCTTTCTGATAGAAATCAAACATTTCTATCAGAATGTAGTATTAAAATATAATCGTTATATTTGGCCGCTCGAGAGTGTCTGCGCCGTGAGGCTCGAAGAAAAACAGGCAAAAAAACTTGACAACGGCCTGTGACTGTGCTTAAATAAACGCATAAGTGAAGATCAAAAGAACAACTGCGAAGCACAGTATGTATTTGGGTGCTTGTACGGTGTGGAGTGAAAAGAGCAACCGGTCTATCGTGCTCGCTCCCTTTCAGGAAGGGAGTGCGAAGCATGGGTAGACCGTTTTTTGTTTTCCAAAAATGCTTATCATTTTGCTGATGTTGCATGATTGCGTAGGGCGGGGGCTTGCTCCCGCCGTGAGTGCACTCTATCAAAAGTAGAAGCAAAACGCTTACCAATGCACTCTTATGCGGAAGCTCGCCTAACAACAGCGGCGGGAGCAAGCCCCGCCCTACGATGCTAATGGAAGCCAATAAGCACATTCTGAGAAAAGAGGATTTGTTTTCGCTGCCGATTTGCAGCGAATCAATATAAAGGAGAGATGCGTATGAAACCCTTTTGGAGAAGAAGCCGCAGCAGCGTGGCGGTCATGGAGAGAGAGGCGGAGCTGAACCACGTGGAGGTCGTATGCCCCAAATGCAAGGCGGTACATCACGGCACAGATATTCGGAACCATCACTATATTTGCCCCATGTGCGGAAAATATATGCCCATTGGCGCAAAAGCGCGTTTGAGTATGATGCTGGACGAAGCCACCTTTGAGCCGTGGTTCGAGGAGCTCGGAATCTGTGACCCGCTGCACACGCCCGGATATCCCGAAAAATTAGCGGCGGCACAGGCAAAAAGCGGTAGCTCTGAGGCTGTCACCATCGGCTGCGGTCGGATCGGCGGTCACGAAACGGTGATCGGTGTCTGCGACCCCAACTTCATGATCGGCAGCATGGGTCGCATCATGGGTGAGCGGATCACCCGGGCCTTTGAACGAGCTACCGAGCAGCGGCTCCCTGTGATTCTCTTCTGCTGCTCCGGCGGAGCAAGAATGCAGGAGGCCATCATTTCCCTGATGCAAATGGAAAAGACATCTGCGGCGGTGAAACGGCACAGTGATGCGGGTCTGTTTTATTGCTCGGTGCTGACGGATCCCACCATGGGCGGCGTGACTGCCAGCTTTGCCACACTGGCAGATGTGATTTTGGCAGAGCCGCAGGCGCGAATCGGCTTTGCAGGGCCCCGCGTGATCGAGCAGACCATCGGCCATAAGCTTCCTGAAGGCTTCCAAACAGCCCAATTTCAGTTAGAGCACGGCATGGTGGATCAAATCGTGGAGCGGCAGAATTTGAAGAATATGCTGCATTATCTGTTGTATACCCATCCCGCACGCCACCGTCCCCATCATCCGAGAATACATGTTCCGTCCCATCTGTCGGCTCACGGTGGAGAGATGAACCCGCAGGAAGAAAAGACCCCTTGGGAAAAGGTGAAGATGGTGCGCAGCAGCAATCGGGCTTCTTCCATGGACTATATCCAGCGAATTTTCCGGGATTTTCGGGAGCTGCATGGCGACCGCTGCTTCGGCGATGATCAAGCCCTGATCGGCGGTCTGGCACTGATGAACAAGCAGCCTGTGACCGTTTTGGCAAATCTGAGGGGTAAGACCCTGCAGGAGCGGGTGGCTCGAAACTTCGGCATGCCCAAGCCTGAGGGCTACCGCAAAGCCATCCGTTTGATGAAGCAGGCGGAAAAATTCGGCCGTCCTGTGATTGCCTTTATCAATACCTCCGGTGCCTTCTGCGGCATTGATGCAGAGGAACGGGGTCAGGGCAATGCCATTGCCGAATCCATTATGACCATGGCGGGCTTAAAGGTGCCGACCCTGTGCATTTTGGTGGGGGAAGGCGGAAGCGGCGGTGCATTGGCCATTGCCGCAGGCAACGAGGTGTGGATGCTGGAACATTCCACCTATGCCATTCTCTCTCCCGAGGGCTATTCTGCTATCCTTTGGAAGACCGAAGGCCGCGCCGAGGAAGCGGCAAAGATTATGAAGCTGACAGCACAGGATCTGGCGCGGCTCAATGTGATCGAGCGGATCATTCCCGAATTCGGCGGTGCGACAGCGGAAACCGTAGACCGAATTGCATCCGTGATGCACGATGCCATTTTGGACTTCCTGAAGCGGTATGACCATATGTCTCCCGAGTACATCGTAGAGGACCGCTACCATCGGTTCCGCAAATTCTGAAAGGAGAATTTGGATATATGAAAGAAAAAGTTGCAATTATCGGTATGGGCTGCGTATTCCCCGAGGCCTTGGATTTTACCGAATATTGGCAGAATATCGTAGAGGGCAAGGATTGCATTAAGGAAGTGGATCCTGATTTTTGGAGGCTGGAGGAATTTTACGACCCCGACCCCAATGTGCCCGACAGAAGCTACAGCAAGGTGGGCGGTCAGTCCGGCCCCATTGAGTTCGATACCAAGGAGTGGGGCATTTCTCCCAAGGTCATGGAGCATACCGCCGTTGATCAGCTTTTTGGTTTGGTGGTCGCCCGTCAGGCTTTGATCGATGCGGGCTATTACGGCAAGAACGCCCGCGACTTCGATCGGGAGAATACGGGTATCATCATGTCCGCCGGTACGGGAAGCCATGTCTTTAACCTCCATTGCCGCACCCAGCGGTACAATATCCGCAGAATCATGGTCAACAACGGTGTCCCCGAGGCGGCGGCTGACCTGATGATTGAAAAATATTTGCAGACCCTCCATGAGTGGTCTGAGGACGATAACCCCGGCTATATCCCCAATGTGGTGGCAGGCCGTATCGCCAACCGCTTCGACTTGGGCGGCACCTCCTGCTCCGTGGACGCAGCCTGCGGCGCATCCATGGGTGCTGTGAAGTTCGCCGTGGATGAGCTGGTCAGCGGCAACATGAATATGATGCTGGTGGGCGGTGTCAATCTGGACAATTCTCCCATTACCTACCTGTCCTTCACCAAGACCCCCGCCTGCTCCAAGACGGGCAAGATCAGGCCCTTCGACGCAAATGCCGATGGCATGGTCATTGGTGACGGCATTGGCATCATGGTGCTCAAGCGGCTTTCCGATGCGGAGCGGGACGGGGACAAGATCTACGCTGTCATCTGCGGCAGCGGTTCTTCCTCCGACGGTCGTGCCACGAGCATCTATGCTCCCAGCCCCGAAGGACAGATCCGCGCCCTGCGCCGTGCCTACAAAAATGCCGATGTGGATATGGATACCATCGGTTTGATCGAGGCCCACGGCACCGGCACCATCGCCGGTGATGCCTGTGAGGTCGCCTCCGCTGTCACTGCCTTCCCCAAGAGCGAAAAACGCAAGACCGTCCTCGGTTCCGTCAAGAGTCAGGTGGGTCATATGCGTTTGGCTGCCGGTGTTGCAGGCTGTATGAAGGTGGCTTTGGCACTGCACCACAAGGTGTTGCCCAATTCCATCAACATGGAAACACCCAACCCCGTTTTGGTAGACAGCCGCCTGACGGTGCTGAAAAAGTCTCTGCCGTGGATCGTCAATGATGCACAGCCTGTCCGTCGGGCAGGTGCCAGTGCCTTCGGCTTCGGCGGCACCAATTTCCATGTGGTGATGGAGGAATACACCTCTGAGCACAGCGAGGCTTACCGTGTGGGTCGCACGCCCACGGGCGTCCTGTTTGCCGCCGACAGCAAGGCGGCATTAGTGGAGAAAATCCAGGCACTGATGGCTGCGCCCGAAGCCTTCCGTGAGGCCGCTTACCGCTATGAACATGCGGGCGAGGGGCAGTTCCGTTTGGCGTTTGTGGCGAAGACCCCTGCCGAGGCCGCTGAAAAGTGCGCTGTGGCATTGGAGCTGTTAAATAAGAATCCTGCCGATGCCTTTACTCAAAAGGGTATCACTTATAATAGTAAGACTGTCCATGGCAAGCTGACCGTCCTGTTCCCCGGTCAGGGCACGCAGGCGGTGAATATGCTCAGTGAAGCCGCCATCAACTATCCCGAGCTGCGTACCGCAATCGGCAAGGCGGACAATGTGATGCTGAAGCGTGGCGCAGAGCCCATTTCTGAAATTCTCTATCCCAAGGCACTGATTCCCGAGGAATTTGCTCAGGCAGAAGCCGCAATGAACAACACTGCCAACACCCAGCCCATTTTGGCGGCTGTGGAGGCAGGTTTGTATCACATTCTGACCAAGCGAGGCTTGCAAGCAGACCACTTTATCGGTCACAGCTTCGGTGAATTGGTTGCTCTGTGGGCAGACGGCGTCATGGATTATGAAACCCTCGTCACCATGGCGGCAGAGCGGGGCAGTCGCATGAGCGAAACCGACCCCAGTGCGGCTATGATGGCGTGCATGACCGACAAGGCAACCCTGACCGCCGCCTGTGAAGGCATTGCAAATGTCTATGTTGCCAACGAGAACTCTGCCGCCCAGACGGTGGTTTCCGGCAGTGCCGAGGGCATTGCGGCTTTGGAGGAAAAGCTCATTGCAATGGGCATCAAGGCCGTCCGTTTGAAGGTCTCGGGAGCTTTCCACAGCCCCTATATGAAAGAGATCTCCGCATCCTTCCGCACTTGGCTGGACGGCGTGAAGCTGAATCCCCCCAGCGGTGCGGTCTATGCCAACGCCACCGGCGAAGCCTACGGCGCAAATGTCCCCGAGTTATTGGAAAAGCAGCTGCTGAACCCCGTTCTGTTCCGTACCAGTGCGGAGAGAGCCTACGCCGACGGAAGCCGCATCTTTGTGGAGGTGGGCAACGGCAAGGTGCTCAGCGGTCTGCTCAAGGACTGTTTGGCAGGGAAGGACTACACCGCCATCGCCCTGTGCCCCGAAAAGGGCAAGAATTCTGCCGAAGCTCTGGAATTTGCCATGGCGCAGTTGGCAGTTTTGGGGGTTGCCGTGCAGGATGACCCCTATCGTATGGCATATAACGAGGATTATATCCCCAAAAAAACCAAGACGAGCTGGACCGTCAAGATGCAGAGCTTCCTGATGCCTGACCATCGAGCCAAGATGGTGGCGGCGGTGGAGCCCGACCAGCGAATTATTGATATTATGAAGGCAAGTCAAGAGCCCAAGACCATCATCAAAGAGGTGGAAGTTGTGAAGGAAGTCGTGAAAGAGGTGCCTGTGGCACAGAAATCGGCAAATGCCCATACCGCCAATGCGGAAGTGTTCAGCAAGTTTATGGAGGTACAGACCAGCCAGCTACAGGCCGCTTCTGACATGCTCTCTAAGGCAAGCGGTGACCAACAGAATGTGCTCAACTGCATTACCCTGTTCCAAAACAACTCCATGCGGGCATTGGAAGCATACTTCGGAAATCAGATGGGTACTCCCGTGACCATTCCCGCTGCACCTGCTGTACCTGCTCCTGTGCCTGCCGCACCGATGGTCAAGGCGGCACCTATGCCTACTCCCACTCCCGCACCTGCGCCTATGCCTACGCCCGCACCCGCTCCCAAGGTGGAAGAACCCAAGGAGATCCCCGCTCCCAAGAAGGCCGCCGTGGATGTATATACTATCATTACCGAAGCCATCGCCGACAAGACCGGCTATCCCACGGATATGATCGACGAGGATATGGAGTTAGAGGCAGACTTGGGTATCGATTCCATCAAGCGGGTAGAAATTCTGTCTATGGTCAATACTGCCCTTGGCGGCATTTTCACCAAGGAGCATGTGGAGGAGCTGTCCGGTCTGAGCAAGATTGCGGATATGGTGCGCTATCTCGAATCCATCTCCGATGCGGCACCGGTTGCAGAAGCCGCTCCGGTTGCAGAGAAAGTCGAACCCTCTGCATCCAACGAGGAAATCCATGGAATCATCCTGAGTGCCATTGCCGACAAGACGGGCTACCCCGAGGATATGATCGATAACGACATGGAGCTGGAAGCGGATTTGGGCATTGACTCCATCAAGCGGGTGGAGATTTTTGCCGAGGTGCTGAAAAAGCTGTCCATTACCCTGACTCCCGACCAGACCGAGGAGCTGTCAACCATGTCTACCGTGGAGGCCATCAGCGCGTACCTTGCCAAGCTGGCGTGAGGAAAGGCTTATGAATAACTTACTGTATGAAAGTCTGAAGCTTTATTGGGCGTCCCAGCAGGAGCGGCTTCAGCTCCTGTCGGACAGACCCATTACAGACGAGGTATTACAGCTCACCGCCGCCTTTGGCGACAGCGAGCTTGCCTCCTTTGAAAAGCTGATGCAGACCCAAAGGAAGCTGGCTGACATGATGGGGCGTGCCCCTGAACCCCCCAAGGGAGTTGCCAATCCTGTCATAGACAATTTGGATCTGTCTGACCCGAAAACGGTGCGCCGTTTTGCCATTCACAGCATCGAGCACAATGGCGTTGCTATGGGCGAAAGCATGATTCCCAATTTCGGCATTGCCCTGATGCTGGGGCGCAAGGATGCCCACACCGATGCCATGGCAGAATATTTTACGGGCAAGGGTCTGACGGTCAAGCGGATCGAGCGTTCTCTGACGGAAGAAGAAGCACAGGATTTGATTGCCGCCCTTTCCAAGGAGGGCCCCATTACAGGCTTGGTCTTTGCCGCCAATGCCCTTGACGAGGGCAATTTGGAGCAGTGCATTTACGAGCACACCATGACGGCGGTGTATCTGATCAAGCACTACACCATTTATATGCGGGACTTGAAGCCCACATGGAAGGGCATGGCATTTTTCGCCACCTTCTTAGACGGCAAAATGGGCTACAGCGGCGAAAGCGAGCACTACGCCTATGGCACCTTTAACGGCATTGCCAAGACCCTGTCTATCGAATTCGGACAGCAGGTGTATGTGAAGCTCATCGACTTCCAGCCGAATGTAACACCTGTCAGAATGTTGGAGCTGATGGAGCAAGAGCTGTCTATCCATGATTACTGGCCGGAAATCGGCCGCACAAATGACGGAAGCCGCTGGTCTGCCATCGGTACCTTTACCGATGCCCGCGTTCCCGAAAACCGCTGTCCCTACGATGCGGAGGATGTGATCGTGGTTACGGGCGGCAGTCGCGGCGTGACCTCCAAGTGCCTCATGGCACTTATGGAAAAAGCCCCCTGCAAGGTGGCGATTTTAGGGCGCGCGGCGATTGCTCCCGAGCACATGGACGATGCGGAAACCGCAAAGATTCCCGATTTGAAGGAAATGAAAACGCTGATCGCCAAACGCTTCAAGGCAGAGGGCTACAAAGGGCCGTTCAGCACCATCGAGCAGAAGGCCAAGGCCATTTTGGATCAGCGGGATATGCTGAACACCTTCCATACCTTAGAAAACATCGGCTGTACCGTCCGTTACTATCCCTGCAATGTGAACAAGCGGGAGCAGTTAGCCGAAACCATGCAACAGATCGAACAGGAATTAGGTTCCGTCCGCGGTATCATCCACGGTGCCGGTCTGCTGGCAGACTGCAAGATTTGGAACAAGGACATGGCACGCTTCCGCGCGGTGCTGGATACCAAGTATGTGGGTCTGAACAACCTCCTGTCCTGTGTGGATAAGGAACAGTTGAAATTTGTCGTTTCCTTCAGCTCCGTTGCCGGTTACTTCGGAAACGACGGGCAGATGGACTATGCCGCCGGCAACGAATTTTTGGCAAAATTTGCCCATCACTTCCGCAAAAAGTACCCCCACTGCAAAGCTCTGACCATCAACTGGGGCGCATGGGACGGCGGCATGATGGACTATATCTACCGCAAGACTCTGACGGAAAAGGGCTATGTGCTGATTCCCTTGGATGTCGGCGCAAACTATTTCGCAAACGAATTCCTGAACGGTCTGCCCTCCGGTCAGATTTTGATTTCCAACAACGACAAGCCCGTGGATTTGACCCGACCGGCAGAATAAAGGAGTGAAACTATGAGAAAATCCTATACCATTGCCGGTGTCGGCGTGTGTCTTGGCAAGTGCCTCGGTTACGAAGCCGTGGCAGAAGCACGGATTACAGGCACTCCCATCGTGGGAGAGGAATCGGCAAATGCCTTGCAGTTAGCTATGCGGGAGGCAATGCAGTTCACCCTGCAAAAGAACCTGCCCATTTTTACAGATACCCCCATCCCCGAGGCGCATCAGCTCTGCGGCAGCTTTCGGGAAATGGTGGAGGCAGCTCCCGAAAACGCTCTGCTCCTGCACCATGAAAAACAGGGCTGGATGGCATTTGCCCTGACCCAAGAGGACAAGGGCTTTGCCCGTGTGGAAATCAGCGATGCAGAAGCGGAGGGCGACGGCTTTCTACCCTTCCTCCTGTCTGCTCTGGAAGTTCGCTTCGCCTTGCATTTTGGGGAGCAGAAACAGCTCTACCGTTTTTGGGATGCCCACGGCGAGCGGAGCAAGGAGCTTGCCTGTGACGGCCTCTCCTTCCGCTTTACGGAGCCTAAAGAGCTGGTCAGCCGTGTGCACGAAGCCCCAAAGTACCTGCTGCCCCTTGTGTTTACCACAACGCAGGAGGCGGTACAAAAGCTGAACACCCTGAAACAGACCGCCGCAGGCGGCTTGAAGGCGGCTATGGATGCCCAACTGCGCCAGCTAAAAACGAGAAATGAACACAGCAACACCGTCGTTTTTTTGGCTGACACCTATGACTCCTTGCAGGCCGACATTGACGATCTTCTCCGCAAGGCAGAGCATCTTTTGGAAGAAGGCTTTGTGTGGAGCCGTCCCTCCGGTTCGAGATACATTCGCCGAAGCTGTGCCGAACCCAAGGTTGTCTTTATGAACTCCCCGGGCGGTATGTTCCAGCCCAAGGCTTTCTATAACTTTTTCTTAAAACACTGCATCACCTTCCCCATCGTCAGCCGTTTTGAAGCAGAACAGGCCTTGACCGGTGACACGGGTAACTTCCTGTCCCGTGCCATGTTTGAAATGGTCATCAATCACACAGTCGTCCGGCTTTTGGGAGGCTTGGGCATTGCCTCCGACATCCGTTCCGGTGCCTGTCAGGGGGAGCTGTCCATCGAAATGCCCTTCATCAAGGATGCCGACGGAAGCAGCAACAATGTGGGCGAGTGCTTGATGCGCATTGCAAAGCCCGTAGAGATGGCAATGCGCGGCGATAACGAGCCGCTGGAAGCCTATTTGGGCAGAAAGGTTGGCAAGTTCACCAAGTATTACCTGAAGTGCGAGGCACAGCGGGTTCGTCAAGCGGCAGAGAAGTATGACAGTGTCTTTATTTGGATCGTCGGCTCTGTAGAAGATGTGATCGTCGCCGGTGAACAGGCCGCCTGCCTCAAGCTCATTGAGGAGTTAGGCTGTGTCAGCACCGAAATGGACGACCCTCTGTACATCCATACTCCCATTATGGAGGCATACCGTCAGGAGATTCGGCAGAAGCTTTTGGATGGCGGCCTGCATTTGGATGTGGATTCCCTGCCCTTTAAGCTGTTCAGCACCTTCTATCGCAAATATATGGATTCTACGCCCGAAATGCTGGCAGACAACATGACCGATTTGATTATCGAAGAAGTAGATTACGCCGCCGCCGTGCAGACCCTTTATGCCGAAGGCGGTCGGGTATTTATCGACCTGAGCACCAAGCAGATTTGCGCCCTTTGGGCGGGCAACACCCTGAAGGAGCAGCCCGATGCGAGCGTGCTTTCCATCTATTCCGGAAACAGTGCCGCAGAGGATCTGCTGAACTTTGCCGCTGTCATGCTGGCGGGCAATGTGCGCTTTGACTACGAAATGTTGCTGGAAAAGCTCCGTTTTGCCGAGGACAAAAAAGAAACGCCCCTTTGCGGCGAGGAATTTACCCAAATTCTCCGTCGGCAGATGCAGAACAACGAGCGAGCCTTCCGCATGTTCATGGATGCCCAAAACAAGCTCTACGAGCAAATGCTCAATGCAAAGCCCCAGAGTGCCGCGCCGCAGAAGGAAGCGGTGAAGTTCCCCAATGCCTCCAAGACCTGCCTGTATGATCGGGAGCAGGTCGTCACCATGACGGAACGCTCTATGGCGGCGGTTTTGGGCCCCACCTATGATGCCGTGGATCAGTATCCTGTCCGCGCCCGAATGCCTCTGCCGCCCTTCCTGTTTGTGTCCCGCATTCTGTCGATTGATGCGGAATTCGGCGTGTTCCGTCCTTCTTCCATCGTGACGGAATTTGATTTGGACGAGGATTGCGTATTCCGCAACGGTGACACCAGTATTTGCCCCTTGGTCGCCTCCGAGGCGTCCCATGTTGCCATTTTCCTGATTGCCTACATGGGCTTAGATGCGGTTTCCAAGGGAACTCTGTCCTATCGCGCCATCGATTCTTCCATGACCGCTTACAGCGAGCGGCCCTTCAAGGTGGGCGACACCCTGCGAACCGTCCTGAACATCAAGCGGTTCGTTCAAAACGGCTCCACCACCTTGCTGTTCTTCTCCTTCGAGAGCTACAACGGTGACGAGCTGATCAGTATTACGGAGGCCACCGGCGGCTTCTTCACCCGCGCGGATCTGGAATCCAACAAGGGCATTATTCAGCCCAAATTGCAGATGCGCAAGGCTGTGGAGCCCCGAGAATTCCCCCATCTCAGCGGAGCCACCCGAACCACCTACGAAAAGGCAGAGTTGGAGGCATTTTACCGTGGCGACTACGAAACCTGTTTCCATGTTCCCGCAAAGGCTGACAAAAAGAACCTGTACTACCTGCCTTACGATCTGAAAATGGTGGATCGTATCACCAACATTGACTACAACGGCGGCACCTACGGCAGAGGGCTTATCTGCGGCGAGAAGCAGATCACCCCCGATATGTGGCCTTTTAAGGTGCATTTTAAGAATGACCCCGTGTTTCCCGCCATTATTACCAGTGACGGTGTGTCCCAGTTAGGCATGTTCCTATGTGCCCATGCAGGACTGCTGGAAAAATTTGAAAATGCCAACTTCACCATGATCAAGGGCAACTGCTGTAATTCCAAATTCCGCGGTCAGGTGCGGCACGGTTACAGCACCCTGCGCTATGAGATCAGCGTCAAGGATGTGGTGGAGACGGACGAAAGTTTTTGCGTCTATTTGGACGCGGCGATCTTCAATGACGATGTGCAGATCATGCAGATCGACAGCTACGCCTTGAAGATCACCGATGCCGAGCAGTGAGGAGGCTTGACTTATGCCTATCGTATCTTTGGAAAACAGCACCCATATTCTTGCCAATGCCCAATATCCCCGCCTCTTTGCCACTGCGCAGGAGGGAAACCTGACGGTTTCCACGGAAGGAAGCGAAGCGAGTTTCTTTCAGCTTCCCAATCTGACCGCCGAGGACTTTGGCGATCGGGAATTTAAACAAACCTACGGTCTGAAATACGCCCTCTATGGCGGGGCCATGGCAAATGGCATTGCTTCTGCTGATATGGTCATTGCCCTGGGCAAGGTCGGCTGCATGGGCTCTTACGGCTCCGGCGGTCAGCCTTTAGAGGTCGTGGCACGGGAAATCGACAAAATGAAAGCGGCACTGGGAGAGAAGCCCTTCTTAGTGAACATGCTCAGTAACCGCAATGCAGATATGGAAATGAAGCTGGCACAGCTTCTGATCGATAAAAAAGTGTTGGGCGTGGAGGCTTCTGCCTATATCAGCCCCTCTGAGGCACTGGTCTATTTCCGCGTGAAGGGCATCCGTGAAGAAAACGGAACCATCCTCATTCCCCACAAGGTCATTGCTAAGGTTTCCCGTGAGGAGGTTTTGGAAAAATTTGTGTCGCCTCCCGCCCCCGAAACCGTGGCTGCCCTGCAAAATGCAGGCTTGATTACCGCCGAGGAAGCAACCTTGGCAGCGAAAATTCCCATGGCAGACGACATCACCGCCGAAGCCGACTCCGGCGGACATACCGACGGACGGCCCATGGTTTCCATGCTTCCCGCCCTGATTGCCCTTGCCAATCGGATTCAGGCAGACTACGGCTACCAGCAGAAGGTGCGTGTAGGCGCCGGCGGCGGTGTGGGTACGGGCTTGAGCTGTTTGGGTGCCTTTGAAATGGGCGCAGCCTATGTGGTCACCGGCTCTGTCAATCAGGGCTGCGTGGAGTCCGGCACTTCTGACTATGTAAAACAGGTGTTGGCAGAGACCGCCATGGCAGATGTGACCATGGCTCCCTGCGCCGATATGTTTGAAATGGGTGCTAAGGTGGAGGTCATTAAGAAAAAGACCATGTACGCCCAAAATGCCCAAAAGCTCTATGAATACTATGTCAAATATTCTGCCTTTGAGGACATTCCCGCCGCCGAGCGGGAACGCATCGAAAAGAAGATTCTGCGGGACAGCTTTGCCAACATTTGGGCAGGCACGAAAGAATATTTTTCACGGGTAGACCCCTCCAAGATTCCCCTTGCGGAGAAGAACCCCAAGCTGAAGATGGCTTTGGTGTTCCGCTGGTATTTGGGCAGCTCCTCCCGCTGGGCGGTGCAGGGAAATCCCGACCGCAAATTTGATATGCAAATTTGGTGCGGTCAAGCCATGGGTGCCTTCAACCTGTGGGTCAAGGGAACTCCGCTGGAGCAGGCAGAAAACCGTCATGTGGGCGAGGTGGCAAAGCTGCTGCTGCATAGCTGCGCCTATCACTACATGAAGAACCTGTTAATTCGTATGGGTGCCGCATCGGAGCTGTTCCAAACCGATATTTTGTAGGAAAAGGGATTTTTATGTATCGACTACTTGAACTGAATCCGCAATTACAGAGCTATACCGCCGACATTGAACTGCGCATGTCCCTGTATCGGGACACCAAGCGCCGTATTCTGACCGGCGACCAAAGCCTGAATGACTTTGCCAACGGCCATCATTACTACGGCTTCCACCACGCAGACGGTGGTTGGTACTACCGCGAGTGGGCACCCTCTGCCCATCAGGTATATTTGGAAGGGGAGTTCAACGGCTGGACGCTCCAAGCCCTGACCCGCCTGGACAACGGCAACTGGGAGCTGTATCTTCAAGGCGACAATGCCCTTTGGGACGGTTGCAAGGTCAAAACGGTGGTGGACTACAAGGGCACTCGCACGGAGCATCTGCCCCTGTACACCCGCCGCGCCGTACAAAATAAGGCCGACCACTCCTTCGTAGCAGAAGTTGTGGACGACCGAAAGACCTTCCCCTGGACGGATGCCGATTTCGTGGGAGAGGACAAGCTGTATATCTACGAAGCCCATGTGGGCATGGCGCAGGAGGAAGGCCGTATCGGCACCTATCGGGAATTTGCCGACATCACCTTGCCCCGCATCAAGGATGCCGGCTACAATACCATCCAGCTCATGGCGATTATGGAGCATCCCTACTACGGCTCCTTCGGCTATCAGGTGAGCAATTTCTTTGCCGCTTCCTCTTGGTTCGGCAAGCCCGATGACCTGAAATATTTGGTGAACAAGGCCCATGGCATGGGCATCCGTGTCTTGCTGGACTTGGTGCATTCCCACGCCGTCAAGAACACCGCCGAGGGCATTAACCTGTTTGACGGCACCGTGTACCAGTTCTTCCACGACGGCGAAAAGGGCGAGCATCCTGCATGGGGCACTAAATGCTTCGACTACGGCAAGGCGGGTGTCATCCATTTTCTCCTTTCCAACCTGAAATTTTGGTTGACCGAGTACCACTTCGACGGCTTCCGCTTCGATGGCATTACCTCCATGCTGTACCACGACCACGGCTTGGGCACGGATTTCAACGACAACTCCAAGTATTTTTCCTACAACACCCATGTGGAGGCCATCACCTATCTCCAGCTTGCCAACGAGCTGATTCGTGAGGTCAAGCCCGAAGATCTGAAATATCTGGTGAACAAGGCCCACGCCATGGGCATCCGTGTCCTGCTGGATCTGGTTCATTCCCATGCCGTCAAGAACACCGCCGAGGGCATCAACATGTTCGACGGCACCGTATGGCAGTTCTTCCACGACGGCGAAAAGGGCGAGCATCCCGCCTGGGGCACCAAGTGCTTCGATTACGGCAAGACCGGCGTTCTCCATTTCCTGCTCAGCAATCTGAAGTTCTGGATGACCGAGTACCATTTCGATGGCTTCCGGTTCGACGGCATCACCTCCATGCTCTACCACGATCACGGTCTCGGCGTGGATTTTGACAGCAACAGCAAATACTTCTCCTACAACACCCATGTGGAGGCCATCACCTATCTGCAGCTGGCCAACGAGCTGATCCGGGAGATCAACCCCAACGCCATCACCATCGCCGAGGACATGTCCGGCATGCCCGGCAT
>JAZOAV010000085.1:0-5836 GCA_045595645.1 Faecousia sp. | reverse complement strand
GAGATTGACTTCGAGGAAGAACCGCCCGTATTTCCTGCCAGCGACACCCATTGGGCAAAGACTTGGCTGCTGCATCCTTTGGCAAAGGAGTATGCGGAAAAACTGCGTGAACGGGACGAAAAAGCAGCGCGGGAGCGTATTGAAAAGGAAGTTGCTCCCTTTAAGGGAACGGAAAAGCTGCTGGAGGTCAAGAATTTATCCGTCAATTTCAAGATGGGCTCCAAGCAATTCCGTGCCGTTGACGGCGTGAGCTTCGACATTTACAAGGGAGAGACTCTTTCTCTGGTCGGTGAGTCCGGCTCCGGCAAGACTACCATCGGCCGTGCCATTATGCGCATCTACAACAGCAATACAGAGGGTGAAATCCTCTATGATGGCAAGCGTATCACAGGGAAGCTGGATAAGCAGCGCACCAAGGAATTGCATATGCAGATGCAGATGATTTTCCAGGATCCCATGGCCAGCTTGAATGAGAGAGCCAAGGTGGACTACATCATCTCCGAGGGCCTGTACAACTACCATCTGTTTGACAACGAGAAGGACAGAATGGAAAAGGTGGAGGCCATTATGAAGGAAGTGGGTCTGCGGAGCGAATTTGCATCCCGCTTCCCCCATGAGTTCTCCGGCGGCCAGCGGCAGCGTATCGGCATTGCCCGTGGCCTGATTATGAACCCGGGCTTCCTTGTGGCGGACGAGCCGATCTCTGCATTGGATGTATCCATCCGAGCGCAGGTCATCAACCTGCTGAACAAGCTCAAGCGGGAGCGTGAGCTGACCTACCTGTTCATTGCCCACGATATGTCCGTGGTGCGCTTCATTTCCGACCGTGTGGCGGTCATTCACAAGGGACGCATTGTGGAGCTGGCAGATTGCGAGGAGTTGTTCCGCCATCCTCTGCATCCCTACACCAAGGCTCTGCTTTCCGCTGTGCCCTATCCCGATCCCGATGTGGAACGGGACAAGGAGCTGACCCTGTATGACAGCTCCATGCACGATTACAGCGTTGACAAGCCCCAGTGGTGCGAGATTCTGCCCAGACACTATATTCTCGGCAACGAGAAGGAGCTGGCGGGCTACCGTGCCGAGCTGCAAAAAATGGAGTGATTTTTCGTGGATTCCCGACTGAGGCGGGCCTATTTCCGCCTGATTTACAAACGAACCTTCGGCTATCTGTCGGTGACGGCGGCTCTGTCGCTGATCATCGGGGCACTGTACGGCAGCAGCCTGTATACGGTTTATGCCTTTAGTGCCTTGGGTGCCTGCATGGTATGCTGGGGGTGGTTTACCTATTTGGTCGCCACGGGATTGCGCCTGCCGGGATTGGAATTCTGGCGAAAAACAAAGAAGAAAGTTCCTTTTGTCCATCGGAAGGATAAGACACAGCGGCCTCACCGCCCTGCCTTCCGCATGGACAGTCGGGACTTCGATGATGACCTGACCGCCGCTACTGTGGTGGACGAGGAAATTTTCAGCAAGAAGCAGCAGGATTTTGCCCGTGCATGGTCTCGTGCAATTTGCGGCGCGATTCTCTTTGCAGTGTCATTTTTCATTCCTCTACCTTAAAGGAGGCAAACAATATGCGTATTTATAATGGTATCTTGATGACTATGGAGCATGGCACCTTTGAAAAGGGCTATGTGGATTTTGAAAACGGTCGCATTACCGCCTTCGGTGATATGGCGGAGGCTCCCGTTTATGAGGGCGAGAGCATGGATGCCAAGGGAGGCTATATCCTTCCCGGCTTCATCGACGCTCACACCCATATCGGTATTTCCGAAGAGGGTCTGCGTTGGGAAGGCGAGGACTGCAACGAAACGGTTGCTCCCGTCACTCCCGATATGCGGGTCGTTGATGGCTTCAATCCCTTCGATATCGCCATTCCCAAGGCGCGTCGTGCAGGCGTGACCTCTGCTGTGGTCTGCCCCGGCAGCACCAACATCATCGGCGGTCAGGCAGCCTTCTTCAAGCTGTCTAACCATGCTGATGCCGAAGAAATGGTGTTGAAGGCTACCTGTGCCATCAAGTGCGCTTTGGGCGAAAATCCCAAGCGGAACTACGGCGAAAACAAGGGTCGTTCTCCCATGACCCGTATGGCGGTTGCCGCGATTTTCCGCAACACCATGGTAAAGGCACAACGCTATCTGGCGAAGAAGGAAGCCGGCGAGGATGTTTATGATCCTGAGATGGAGGCATTGATCCCCCTGCTCAAGCGGGAGATTCCTGCCCATATCCATGCTCATCGTGCCGATGATATTCTGACAGCCATCCGTCTGTGCAAGGAATTCAACCTGCGCTTCTCCACCGTGCATACCACGGGCGGTATGCGTGTGATTCCCCAAATTGCGGCTGCCAACTATGTCCCCATCGTGGGGCCCTGTATCGGCCCTGCCGGTAAGCCTGAGACGGTTGGCGGCACCTTGGCTATGCCTGCCGCTCTCCATGAAGCGGGCGTGGAATTTGCCATCACCACCGACCACGATGTGATTGCCCTGTGGCAGTTGCCTTACTTGGCTTCCATCACGGTGCGGGAAGGCTTGGATGAAGAAATTGCCCTTCGTTCTATCACGATCTATGCTGCTAAGGCGGCAGGTGTGGAGGAGCGTGTTGGCTCCATCGCTGTGGGCAAGGATGCGGATATTGTCGTCTTTGACGGCCATCCCTTCCATTATAAGAGCAAGACGACGGCTGTCTTTATTGATGGTCGTCTCGAGGATTGATACATGCGTTCCCATTGGGAACGGGCCTGCGCCGCAGCGGTGGAAGCAACCACCCTGCGGCGTGAGCTGCATCGGCATCCGGAATTGTCCGGAAAGGAGACGGAGACCCTGAACCGTATTGCCGCTGCGCTGGAGGCTATGGACATTTCCTATGAGCGTTATCCTGATGGAGCGGGCATCACCGCAAGCATCGGGGCAGGGGAACGCTGCATCGGTCTGCGGGCGGATATTGATGCGCTGCCTGTGACTGAAGAAACGGGGCTGGCCTATGCCTCGGAGAATGTGGGCGTGATGCACGCCTGCGGCCATGATGTGCATACGGCGGTGCTTTTGGGTGTTGCTCATGTGCTCAAGGAACGGGAGTCCGAGTTGAAGGGCTGTGTCAAATGCTTCTTCCAGCCTGCGGAGGAAACCAGCGGCGGTGCCGAGGGGATGATTTGCAATGGCGCGATGGAAGGGGTGGAGGCGGTATTGGCCCTCCATGTAGACCCCTGTTTGCCTGTCGGAACTGCTTCTTTTTTGCCCGGAAAGGTCAATGCCAAGGTCATTGATTTAAACCTCCGAGTGATAGGCGAGGGCTGTCACGGTGCCCATCCTGAACAGGGTGTGGATGCCATTGTAGTGGCGGCGCAGATGATTTCAGCCTTACAGACGGTGTGCAGTCGCCAAACGGCTCCCACCAAGCCGGTGGTTGTGACCATTGGTACCATCAACGGTGGCAGTAAAGCCAATATCGTTGCCGGCGAAGTGCGGATGAAGGGCACGGTGCGGGTTTTGGAGGAAGCTCTTGGGGAAACGGTCAAGGAGCAGATTCGCCGCATCTGCGAAGGTGTGGCGGCGGCCTACGGTGCAAGGGTCGAGGTTGGACTCCATGATGATAATCCCGCTTTGGCAAATGACAGAGCCTTGACCTATGCCATGGCGGATTTGGCAGCAAGACTTTTGGGAAAAGAGAAGGTCGTTTATTTGGAGGAGCCCAGCTTGGGTGCGGACGACTTTGCCTTTTTCTCCAATCTTGCCCCGGGATGCTATTTCAATATCGGAACGAAGGCTGCCAATCAGACAGGACAGGCTCTCCATGCGCCCACCTTTGCACCGGATGAGGGCTGTATTCCTGTGGGCATTGCCCTGCTGACGGCGGCGGTATCGGAATTTTTGGAGGGACGGTTATGCTGACGAGCGGCCCTGTTTTGTGCGTAGATTTGGGCCGTTTGGCTCGAAATATGGATGCGATCCGTGCTATGGTCGGCCCTGATGTGGCAGTGATGGCGGTGGTGAAGGCCAATGCCTACGGCCATGGTGCTGTGGAAATCGCTCCCACACTCCTTGCCCACGGCGCAAGCTATTTGGCTGTGGCTCGCATTGAGGAAGCAGAACCCTTGCGGGCAGCCTATCCCGATTGCCCCATTTTTGTCTTGGGGCGCACGCCTGACGGCTTATTAGAGCGGGCAGTGAATTTGAATCTGACCCTGAGTTGTTTTTCCGCAGAGCAGGCTCGTCTGTTGGGACAGCATGCCCTTCGTGCGGGGAAAACGGCAAAGGTGCATCTCAAAGTGGAGACGGGCTTCCACCGTTTGGGAACGGACGATGTGGAAGAACTCTACAGAATATGCACAAGCGAAGGCATTGAAGCAGAGGGTATTTACACCCATTTGGCTCTGCTGGATCGTCCCTCTGATGAAGCGCAGTTGGAGAAATTTTTGTGCATTGTTCATACACTGGAAGATAGGGGAGTGCGCTTCCGCTATCGCCATGTAGCTGACAGCATCGCCTCTGTGCATTATCCCGATTTTCGATTGGATATGGTGCGCCCCGGCGCTCTGATTTATGGTATGCGGGACGATGACAGTCCGGAGCAGCCGCCGGTAGAAACGGTGTTATCCATGGAAACCACCATTGCCCGTCTGTGCCGTGTGGAAGCAGGGGAGGGCGTGGGCTATGACCTTCTGTGGAGAGCGGAAAAGCCCAGCCTTTTGGCGACTCTGCCCTTTGGTTATGCAGACGGCTATCCCCGTTCTCTGACGGGAAAGGGCTATGTATCTATCCGTGGGGTGGCCTGTCCCATTGTGGGTTTGCTGTGCATGGATCAGTGCGTGGCAGATGTGACGGCGGTTGCCGATGTGGCCGTGGGGGATCGGGTGATCATTTACGGCGACGAAAAGGAAAATGCTCTTAGCTTTCCTAAGGCGGCAAAGTTGGCGGGTACCAACAAAAATGAGTTGTTGGCGCGTCTCAATGCCCGCGCGCCGAGAGAATATGTGCAGTATTTACCTTGCACAATGGGCGAAGATGTGGTAAAATAGGGCAGGAAGGAGCGATGCTTATGCTGAAAATCGCACTGACTTGTTCGACAGAACCCAAGAATTATTATATCCGCACCCGTTATACCCGTGTGCTTTTGCAATTTGCACAGGAGGCGGGCGTGGAGATTTTGCCTGTCGTGTTGCCTATTGTGGAGCAAGCGGAGGTCATTCGCCGCTATGCGGAAGAATTTGACGGTTTTATTTTTACGGGCGGGGACGATTTGGAGCCCGCTACCTATGGTGAGGAAACACTTCCCACCTGTGGGGAGATTTCCGTGGAACGGGATGCGTTTGAGCTGGCCCTTCTCAAAGAGGTCACGGCTCTGAAAAAGCCTGTGTTTGGCATTTGTCGTGGCTTGCAGGTTATGAATGTGTTCTACGGCGGTACGCTGTGGCAGGATTTTCCCAGCCAGCGTCCCACGGAAACACCCCATTGCGAGAAGGATGAGCGGTCTGCGACCCACCATCCTGTGCGCACGGAGGGAAGTCTGCGAGCCCTGTTGGGAGCTGAGTGGGTGAGTACCAACAGCTACCACCATCAAGCGGTCAAGGAATTGGGACAGGGCTTGCGTGCTGTGGCTTATAGCACGGAAGGCTATTTGGAGGCTTTGGAGCATACAGAATTGCCATTTTTTAAGGCGGTGCAGTGGCATCCTGAATTGGATCCCGACGAGTATTCCCGACGGCTGTACGAATCGTTTTTTCAAGTGATGCAATAGAATATGCGGGGCGCTTTCGGAAGCGTCCGTTGAGGCGGTCTGCGCTCACACTTTGAGCGGTGTGCGAGAGAGGAAGTCGGAGGCCAAGCGGTCTTAG
>JAZOAV010000084.1:0-9500 GCA_045595645.1 Faecousia sp. | reverse complement strand
TGTGCTCAAAGAAAGCCGGACTATGTTCGCGATTACGTGCTCAAGGCAACAAACCGTCCCTCAATCTCTGCCCCGCACTTACAGTATAGCACAAAATAGGGTTCATTGGGCGTGTGTGCGGCTTTGCGGCATGGGTGTTCTATGTGCGCTGCCAAAAGTTCGGATAATTCGTTAAATTAACAAGGTTTCTGTGCGTTAAGTTTGGAAAATGTATTTGTTTTTTCTTGACACACAGAACCGTCCCCAGTGCTATCTTGGCAGGACAGGGGACGGGCCCCTGTCCTGTTTACCTTGTCGGTGTTGCGTGCAATTCGCAACCCCCCGTACCCCCCCCCCTTTAAAGGGGGGCTTGGTGCCGAGAAATCCACAGGTGCTCAGTTAGGTCGATAAGCATAAAATCAAAAATCCGTCCGAATAAAATCGGGCGGATTTTTGTATGGCTGATGATTACTTCTTCTTCAGCAGGTCGCGGATTTCTGCCAGAAGCTCCTGATCCTTGGTGGGCTTGGGAGGCTCGGCGGGAGCGGCGGGCTCTTCCTTCTTGCCCATGTCGCGCAGCTTGTTCACGCCCTTGACCATCATAAAAATGACGAAGGCCAGAATCAGGAAGCTGATGATGGAGGAAATAAAGTTGCCCACATGCAGGTAGTTGGGAATGACCTCACCGGCTTCGTCCAGCTTTTCGCCAAAGAGGGAGGGCATGCGAATTTTCCATGCGCTGAAGTCCACACTGCCGGTGAAGATGTTCACCACGGGCATGATGATATTATTGGTAAAGGAGGTCACAAGGTCCTTGAACACGCCGCCGATGATAACACCGATGGTCATGTCGAACATGTTGCCCTTGATTGCGAACTCCTTAAATTCCTTTATAAAACCGCCAACTTTTTCTTTTTTAGACATGTTTTCTATCTCCTTTTATTAGAGTTTCTTTGCTTCGATGATTTCCATGCCGCCCAGATACTTGCGCAGCACTTCGGGAATGACGACGGAGCCGTCGGCACGCTGATTCTGCTCCACCATGGCGGGGAAAATACGGGAGGTCGCCAAACCGGAGCCGTTGAGGGTGTGGACGAATTCCGTCTTGCCCGTGGCTTCCCGACGGAAACGGATGTTGCCGCGGCGAGCCTGATAATCCCGCGCGTTGGACACGGAGGAAACCTCCTTGTAACCGTTCATGGAGGGGATCTGAATCTCGATGTCGTAGGTGCGGGCCATGGAAGCGGAGCAGTCGCCTGCCGCTAACTTCACTGTGCGGAAGTGGAAGCCCAGATCCCGTACCAATGCCTCTGCCTTGTGTACCAGCTCCTCGAAGGCCTCGTCGGACTTCTCGGGGAGGGTGTACTGGAACATTTCTACCTTATTAAACTGATGGCCTCTGACCATACCCCGCTCGTCGGCACGGTGGGAGCCTGCCTCACGACGGAAGCAAGGAGTGTAGGCAAAGAGCTTGTGGGGCAGATCGGCTTCCGTGAGAATTTCGTTGCGATGGAGGGAAGCCAGGGCAGTTTCGGCTGTGGGAAGCATGAAGTGCATCCGCTCATCCGTGGGGTTTTCAATCTTATAGACCTCGTCGGCAAACTTGGGGAACTGACCCGCCGTTTCGCCGCACTGGTACTCCAACATGTGAGGCAGAACCACCATTTCGTAGCCGTCTGCCAAATGGCAATCCATAAAGTAGTTCAGCAGGGCCCATTCCAGCCGTGCGCCCAGACCACGGTAGATCCAGAAGCCGGAGCCTGCCAGCTTTGTACCACGCTCGTAGTCTATCAAGCCCAGATCGGTACACAGATCTACATGGTGCTTAGGGGTGAAATCAAACACATGGGGCTCGCCGTGGTAGCGCAGAGGCTCGTTGTTCTCTTTTCCGCCGGGGCGCAGGTCTTCGTCGGGAAGATTGGGCAGAGAGAGCATGAGGGTGCGGTATTCTGCCTCTACCTCCGTGAGTTTTTTGTCATTTTCCGCAATGGCGGCCTTTAGCTCGGTCATGCGTTGCAGGACGGGTGCTACATCCTCGCCCGCCTTCTTCTTCATGGGAATTTCCTTGGAAACACGGTTCTGCTCTGCCTTGGCCGTTTCCGTCTCCAAAATTAAAGCGCGCCGCTGGGTGTCCAGCTCCAAAATGCGATCCACCTGTGCATCACATTCCACTTCCTTGGCTCGGTAACCCGCCTTGACGGCTTCGGGGTTTTCCTTGATCCGCTTCATATCAATCATGCTGTATCACCTCATATTAAAATGTTGTTATTTGCAGTTATCTAAGCTCAAAAGGGCTTCGTACAGGCGTTGCAAATCGTCCTGACCGTAGAATTCCAGCTCAAAACGACCCTTGCGCTTACCGTTGACAATGCTGACCTTTCGTCCAAGCTGTTTGGAAAGAGCCTTTTCACACTCGCCCACATAATCCACCGTGAGAGGCTTGGGCTCCTCCTTCTTTTCTTCCGTGAGCATCCGCTTGCACATGGCCTCCGTCTGCCGTACAGACAGTTGCAGAGCCATCACCTTTTGGGCGGCACTCTTTTGCAGCTTTGCCGTGGGCAGGGGCAAAATGGCACGGGCATGTCCGGCACTGAGCTGTCCGCTTTCCACTAATTCCCGCAGTTCCGGCCGCAGGCTCAGCAGACGCAGGGCATTTGCCACGGCGGGACGGGATTTACCCACGCGCTCAGCGACCTGCTCCTGAGAAAGTCCGAATTCCTCTACCAAAGTACGGTAGCCCTCGGCTTCCTCCATGGGATTCAAGTCCTGTCGCTGTAGATTTTCCACGAGAGCCAGCTCCATGACCTTGCCCTCGTCAGCTTCGATAATCACTACAGGAACCTCCGACAGACCCGCCATACGACAGGCGCGCCAGCGGCGTTCACCGGCGATAATTTGATAATAATCCCCCATGTCCCGTACCGCAAGGGGCTGCAAGAGGCCATGCTCCGCAATGGAATCGGCCAAAGCCTGCAACTGTTCCTCGTCAAATAGTCTGCGGGGCTGGTTGGGGTTGGGCTCCACCTTTTGCAGGGGGAGCTTGGTTACGCCGCCGCTCTCCGACGGCGCGGAAAAATCGTCAATCAGGGCACCGAGTCCTCTGCCCAATCCTCGCTGTTTTCCTGCCATGCTATCCCTCACTTTCGGAGAATTTCATTCGCAAGACCCAAATAAGCCTTTGCGCCTCGGGAGCTTCGGTCATACACAGTCACGGGAAGTCCGTGGCTGGGGGCCTCTGCCAAGCGTACATTTCTTGGGATGACAGAGACAAAGACCTTTCCTGGGAAGTGCCTGCGCACTTCCTCTGCCACCTGATTGGAGAAGTTGGTTCTGCCGTCAAACATGGTCAGCACCACACCGAAAATCTCCAGTCTGGGATTCAGCCGCCGCTTCACCGCCCGAAGGGTCGCCATCAAATCCGACAGCCCTTCCAATGCGTAATATTCGCACTGCACGGGAATCAGGATGCTGTCCGCCGCACACAGGGCATTCAGGGTCAAAAGCTCCAGAGAAGGGGGGGAATCGATAAAAATATAGTCGTATTTCTCCTGAACAGGCTCCAAAGCCCGTTTCAGGCAATGCTCCCGATTTTCAAAGGCGATCAGCTCCACGCCTGCACCTGCCAGCGCAGCTGTGGAGGGCAACACATCTCCAAATTCTGTATGGACAATGCACTGCTCCACCGGAGTTCCCCGTACAATGGCATCATAGACACTGCGGCGAAGGGATTTTTTGTCTACACCCAGACCACTGGTGCCATTGGCCTGCGGGTCAAAATCACACAGCAGAACGCGTGCGCCCTGCTCTGTCAGTGCCGCCGTAAGATTGACGGCTGTTGTGGTCTTTCCCACGCCGCCCTTTTGGTTGACTACGGCTACGATTTTTGCCACCGTTCCACCTCCTTTTTCATTATAAGTATCATATCACAGACAGGCTGTGATTGCAAGTAAAAATTATAGATGTTTCACGTGAAACACTTTGCTTAATATTCCCGTATCACAGCGCGAACTTTCCCGATGATTTGGGCGTTTGTACCGTCAATGGGTGCATAATTTGGGTTTTCGGGCATCAGCCAAATCTCACCGTTTTGGCGATGCAAACGCTTTACCGTGGCTTCGTCCTCAATCATGGCAACCACAATTTCTCCGTGCTCTGCCGTGGGCTGGGGTCGCACAACCACCTTGTCTCCGTTCAGGATTCCCGCCTCGATCATGGAGTCTCCGCGTACACGCAGGGCAAAACAGCCCTCGTCCTCCCAGGGGAGATAGCCTTCCAAGTTTTCTACCGCCAAAATGGGCTGCCCCGCCGTCACCACGCCCACAAGGGGAATACCGGAAGGTGCCGTCAGACAAATACTACGGTTCTTGCCGCCGCCTACGGTCAATTCTCCGAGCTCTTGCAGGGCATTTATATGGTATTGCACCGATGCCGTGGAGCGCAGACCCACACCCTCCATAATTTCACGCACGGAGGGAGCATAGCCCATTCGATTGCTGAAACGGCGAATAAAGTCCAGAATTTCCTGTCGTTTGTTGCTGGTTCTTCCCATTACAACCACTCCTTTGCTTCAGTATACCACATTATTTATAAAAATGCAAACATTTGTTTTACAGAATGCCTCCTAAGTCGAAGTCCGGAAGCATTTCCGTTGTGGCAGCCTCTGCACCTTGGGTGTACCCATTCTCAATGCCGCAAAGCTCCATCCAGCTTTCGCAGGCGGCATATTCCTCGTCTGTGACTCTGCGGTTCAGCGGTGCGGGTTGATTTCCCATAGGCGTATACTGTCGCATCACGGAAAAAAGAATTTGATCGCCTGAAAAATGCTCTCCCACCCATTCAATTACGCCGAGGCTGTTATCGACAAAACCGGGCAAAACCAAGTGCCGCAGTAACACACCCCGTTGCATGATGTCGTCATCTATGACGACAGGCCCGGTTTGACGATACATTTCCAGAACAGCGGCAGAAGCGACCTCAAAATAGTCAGGGGCCTTGGAGAGCTGTGCCGCTAAGCGGTTGTCGGAATATTTGAAGTCGGGCAGGTAGATATCAACCAAGCCTTCCAAGCGTTTCAGGGTTTCAACGGATTCATAACCGCCGCAGTTGTATACCACGGGGACAGGCAGCTTCGGCGTGAGCGCAGGCAAAATATCCGGAAGGAAATGGGTAGGCGTGACCAAATCGATGGATTGTGCCCCTTCGTCAATCAACTGCTCAAAGATTCGGCGTAGCTGTTTGGTGCTTTTTCCTACACCCTCAAAGCTGATCTCCCGATTCTGACAAAAGCCGCAACGCAGGGTGCAACCGCTAAAAAAGACAGCTCCGGTTCCAAAACTCCCTGAAACAGGAGGTTCCTCACCATAGTGGAGCATAGCTTTGGCGACAATCGGCTCTGCAGGCATCCCGCAGTAGCCCCGTTCACCCATAAAACGATTCACGCCGCATTGCCGCGGGCAGAGCGTGCAGTGTTCATAACTCATAAAATCACCTGTTTTCCCTTGTGCTATCGCTTAAATTGTGGTATAATCCTAATAATGATGCGCCGCAGGCGCAAATCATGCCGCAGGCAATTCATGGCAAAGCCAATTCATGCCGACAGGGCAATTCATTAAGAATGATTTGACACTGCATGTCATGAATTGATGCTGGCGCATCATGAATTCTCGCTTCGCTCCATGATTTGAATTGCCCAACAAGTTCCCCCGACAGGCATAAAGTATGCCAAGGGCTATTCATTATAAATATGTTTCACGTGAAACAGAGGAAAAGATTATGCTGCAAAAAAATCAAATTTACCGTGCCGCAGTCAGCGGCTTCACCAGTGACGGTCTCGGCGTGTGCCGTGTGGAGGGCTGCGCCGTGTTCGTGCCCAATGCCGTCCCTGACGAAGAATACGAAATAAAGATCGAACATGTGGGCAAAACCGCCGCCTACGGCAAGATCGTTACTATTATAACGCGTTCCCCCGCCAGAGTCAACCGTGCTTGTCCCTATGCCAAGCGTTGCGGCGGCTGTGATTTTTGGCACATGACCTACGAAGCGGAATTGGAGATCAAAAAACAAAGGGTTTTGGATGCCCTGAACCGCATCGGCGGGCAAACTCTCACGGACATTCCTATCAGCGGAGCAAAAACCTGTGTGGGCTACCGCAATAAGGCGCAATTTCCCGTGGCAAAGGGACAAGCGGGCTTTTTCAAGAAGGGTACCCATGAGCTGATTTCCATTGACCGTTGTCTGATTCAGCCGGAATGTGCCGACGCCGCGCGAGAAGCGGTTTTGCAATGGATGAAGGAGTCGGGCGCAAAATCCTACGACGAAAGCACACACACGGGCTTGCTCCGCCATATCTATGTGCGCTACGGTGCCAAAACGGGACAGGTTTTGGTCTGTTTGGTCTGTAACGGAGAGGATCTCCCCAAGAAAAAACGGCTGATTCAGCTTTTGCAGGGCGTAAAGGGGCTGACCTCCGTGGCGTTAAATGTAAATACTCGCAAGGGCAACGCCGTTTTGGGCGATAAAACCGTAACCCTTTGGGGTGCCGATGCCATTGAGGACGAGCTGTGCGGCCTGCGCTTCCGCATTTCTCCCCGTTCCTTCTATCAGGTCAACCGTGACCAAGCGGAGCTTTTGTATCAAAAAGCCTTGAAGTGCGCCAATCTGAACGGAACGGAAACCGTATTGGACCTCTATTGCGGCACGGGAACCATCACCCTTTGCCTGGCAGGACAGGCAAAACAGGCCATCGGCGTGGAGCTGATCCCCGCCGCCATCGAAGATGCCAAGAAAAATGCCGAGCGAAACAGCATTGAGAACGCCCGCTTTTTCTGCGCTGATGCGGGACAGGCCGCCAAACAGCTCGCACATGAGGGCGTGCGCCCCGATGTGATCGTGGTAGACCCCCCCAGAAAGGGTCTGAGTCAGGATGTCATTGACGCCATGGTGGAAATGTCTCCCGACCGCATCGTCTATGTCTCCTGTGACCCTGCTACCCTCGCCAGAGATGTAAAGCTTCTGTCACCACATTATACGCTCAACCACGCCGAAGCCGTGGACCTCTTTCCACGCTGCGCCCATATAGAATCTGTTGTTTGTTTGAGTAGGAAAAAGGCTGATGATTGCGAGGATGAGCCTAAAATGATTTCTGAAGAAAGAAGCAAATACAAGTCTTGGAGTAATCTGAAAAAGCAAATGGGTGATTTGCTTTGCGATTCACTTAAAGATAAAATCTCTTATTTCTATACCAGCTATCATGAAGTGCATAATGCTTACGGAAGAGCAACCATCAACTATTGCAAAAAGGAAATCGCAGCGTTTTCTTGGGTTGAAATGTACAAACAAGCACAAGAAGTATCTCAACTTTACCAAGAGGGAAAAAAGGTTTCCTACGGGGAATTGGAAAAAGGAAAATGGATGCCTGAGTGTAAACTGTGTTATGCTGATTTCATTAACTCCCTGACCATTTATCTCAAAACAGATATCACAACATCCTTGAACTCTGACAATTATTTGCTCCGTGTGTTCGCATATATGGATAGACGTGTTGGAAAGAGAACGCTTATTAGAATTAAGGACGATGTAGAAAAACTGCCCGATTGGGTAAAACAATTCTATCAAATCCGTTGTGAGGCAGAAGGTATTGTTTTCTCAGCTAAACGAATTACAGACGAATCCATCGTGTGCCTTGCATGCGATGGATTCTAACGAAGTTCGCCTACAGCACATGAAACTTAGGAGGTACGATATGAACTACAATTTTACTTATGACAGCAGCAAAATGCTCGGGGAGAAGGAATGTAACATCGCGAGAGAGCGTTACGATTCTCCCATTATTCCGTACTATGTTCATTTCCCGCAGGAGGGTGTATACCTCGAAGCGGATGCGGATGGAAACGCTGCGTTCTACAACATAAGCGGCGTAGAGCTGTTCCGAGAGAAAGCCGACGGACAAGGACGGTATTTTTTTGCATTTTACTGCGCTGTGAAGAACGGGGAAATCAGCGTGAGATTCCCTATCATGGAGGAAATCGACCACTATCCCAACTGTGACGGCGAATACGATAGGTACAGCTATATCACGAGAGATAATGTGATAATCAAATACAGCCCCCGGTGAAACCAATGCTGTCAACTTAATAAAAACCGTAGAAAAAATGGAGGAATACGAGGGATTAAGCAATAACAATTAACCCTTTGCGCTACATCGATTTAAAGTTTAGAACTTTAAATCGATGCTATATAAGCCTTATGTTTCGCTTTATAAGGCTTCACCTACTCCCTTATGGCAATGCAAAACCTGTCTGATTCCATCCAGTTGAGCGTGCAAAGAACCAGTATCGTAGGGGCGATTCACGAATCGCCCCAGTCTGTCAAAAAACTATAGGTTTCGGAAGCACCCAAGGCCCCCTTGTGTAAAGGGGGCTGGCATTTTGTGCCCTTCGGCACAAAATGACTGGGGGGTTGTTGCATGAAAAGTTTGTATTTATCCCAAATAACAATCAAAAACGAAACCTTTCAGGCAATCCCTCCGTCTCGCCTTCCGGCGAGCCACCTCCCTTTACACAAGGGAGGCTTTGGTGCAAAGCTCATTTCAGGCTTTTTGACACGCTCAGACGGCACCCGCGGTGGGTGCCGTCTTTTTGTATTTACATGAGAAAATCATCATAAGAAGTACTGATATGCGGCAGCATAGTCTTATACTGTTTCTTTAGTTTGCGCAGACCGTAAAATTGATAGCCGCAATAAGCTAAGGGCAACAAGTTCAGCAATCCTATAAAAATCCACGCTGCTACAGCCTCTGCCGGCATTCCGGAGAAGACAAGTTGACATGTGAAACATAGGGCACAAAGGATAGGCAAAATGAATCCAAGGAGTATTTTCTGACGAACCATGTGCTGTAAATAAATGTTGCGATAGAACCGCCCCTTTTCCAAACTCGGACGGGAAGGAATCCGATAAACATAAACAGAATGAAACAAAGATGCGGTCGTACCATGAACAGGACTTGCGTTGAGCTTGGATTTTAGGAAATGCTCCATATCTGCCATGCCATTTTCTTTAATAAGTTTGTAGGTAAAGAAAAAGGATGTGCTTTTTATGGACGATTTTACAAAATGAAAGCAATGAAATGGGGAGAATTTATCCAATCGCCAACCTTGCTGTTCCAGCTCGGAAAGCTCTGCTTCGATTTTTTCCACCTTCCATAAGGGAAAGAAAAAGAATTTCTTCATTACTTGTTCTCCTAACACCGTCTACTGTCAAATACAAGTTTATCACTGTGCGCATTGTACCACCGATCTGTGCAAAAATCAAGCTCCTCGCCTCTCCGTCGATAACGCACCGCACCAGCCCCTTTTGAAGGCAATGCTCACTCACTAATAATTCAGACTATCAAAAAACTTTGTAGGGGAGGTTCACGAACCTCCCGCGCGGCTCAAAAGTTTCGTTTTCTTACATAATTTTCGGCGAATCCGAAACATTTCATAGGCGGGCGATTCATGAATCGCCCCTACGATACAGGTTCT
>JAZOAV010000083.1:0-9639 GCA_045595645.1 Faecousia sp. | reverse complement strand
GGTGTTTTTTTATCTTTTCACCCTTATTAAACTGCTATAAATATATCATTTTTTGCCGTTTTTCGTTACCTTTTATCGGACAAAAATCGGACAAAATACATTACACATTATTAAGAGCCATCCGCAAATGCTGAATTTTGTCTTGAACTTTCTCCATTTCCCACTTGTGAATTGCAGTATAATATGCCATTTCTTCGGGATGTTTTCTTTTACATTCTTCAATTTGTTCAGAAAACATTTTCCAAAAGTTCTCAGCGTGATGGATTTCATCCGATGCCATTTCCTTTAGCATTTTTGCTTTGGTAGAATTTTCCCGATGGGTCATCGCCAATCCGGCATATCGTGAAGCCCCGTCAAGTTCTTCCCAAATATCATTTACATATTCTTTAAGATCCATCATTTATCCCTCCAAAGCTCTGAGTGTTTCCCCTTCACAACAGAGATCTCTTGTCAAACGGAAACTGCCGCCGGTTGCCGTAGTCTGTACACATACGGGATATTTCGTCCGGGTGCGTACTCTCTCTGCTGTTACGGGATTACCGCAGCGGTCTACCAAGGGATAAGTATCTGTTCCTGCGCCGATCACAAATTCCACTGTGGAGCCAATAGTCGTTGTATCGGGGATCGCTTGGGCAATCACGATGCAATATTTGCACCCGTCCGCATAAGATCCAGCAGGAAGTGTCACGGTCAGCACATCTGCCGCAAAAGCGACAGCCTCGGAAATAATAAAATTATCGCACAATCTACAATTATTCTTCATATTATATTCCTCCTTAAAATCAAAGGCGGTAGATATACTACCGCCCGAATCGTCAGCCTCTAAGGGCGAAATTAGCAACCGCAGCCACAGCCCCCACCAAAGAAGGGATTACCACCGGCGGTATAAGTTGTAGCGTTGGGATATCTCACAACACCACAGAGAGCCGCCTGCAACTGAAGCTGGTTAATCTGATTCTGCATATCAGCCATTCTGTTACCGGTGATAGCATCAAGGATTTTCTGCGTATCTTCATGTCCGGCTTGGATGATATCGCAAGTGTTCTTCGCCGCTTCATAGCGCACATTGTCAATGTTGCGGTTGGTTTCGCAGCAGCAATGCTGAGCATCAAAGCGTGCCTGCTGTACGGCATCGGTCACTTCGCGGAAGCCGTTAAGCATGGTGGTATTCTGTGCGTAAAACCCATCTGCCAAACCGTAGCTTACGCCATCAAGTTTACGAACGATTTCCTGAGTGTCAAAGCCCTGCTGCATCTGTGCCTGGGTCAAGCCCTGACCGCCGCCCCAGCCGCCAAAGCCGCCGTTGCCCATGGCGAAAAGGAAGAGAAGAATAATCCACCAGTCACCACCACCGCAACCGAAGCCGTCATTGTATCTGCGGCCGTCTGTCGCTGCCGCAATGTCGCTTAAAGAATAACCCATATTTTCCATAGTCATTCTCCTTTCTTGATATTATTTTCTCGCGGTATCGCTCCGGATCGATCACCGCAAAAACTTTTGCATTTCTATTGCTTGCGCTTTCAAGTTCTCAAACTGCTGAGGGGTCATTTTCCCCGTATTGAGAAGGTCTGTAATAATTGCCTGTGGGTCCTTCCCCACCAACTGTTGTTTGAATTGCTGGAACTGTTGTATCATGTTGGGCTGTTGTCTGTTCAACTGTTGCATCATGGGATTTTTCATACATCATATCCTCCAATCTTTTTATTCTTTCTTCCAAAGATTTTTGCGGATTCTCCGCCACAAAAGGAGTTATTTTATAAGGAGCCACGGTTTTAAATCCGGCACCATCCGTTGTTACAAGCCATACAATGGGAGCCGTTTCGTCAAGGAGAAGAGCTGAGCTGTTAGGCATCATCTGATAAGCGTTTGCGCCGCCCTCGCCGTTTACTCGTGTTACTTCCTGCCGTGTCGTGCCATACTGCCGCATTTGGGGATATTGATTAAATTGCGGCATCGGTGGCATCTGCTGAAAATTGTTGAACATTTACATCACCCTTTCTTTTTCATGTCTGAATTGTACAAAAAAAATAGCCCCCCGGCGATGCTGCCGAGGGGCTATTGAAGTGCTATTAAAGTGCAATTTGAACAATTCTTTTTTCTATTTTTTCAGAAATGGTTTTCACTTGTCGTACTGAGAGGCCAAACTCTACGGCAACCTGTTCATAGGGTACATTTTCAAGAAATGCCCGATCAAAGATTTCCGCATTCCGTTCCGAAAACCATTCTTTTAAAATCGCTCTCCAAAATGCTTTTGGTTTTCCATGATCTTCAAGAAATGTCTGTTTTGCTTTCCTCACTCCTTTAAATTACATCCGGATCCCAAAGGGAACCGCCGGTCCGTCCGGTTCTCTGCGTTGTTGCTACACTTGTTGCGCCAATGTTTCTTTGTGTGCCTCGGTTGTAATCGCTGGCTTTCGGCAAGGTCAAACCTTTGGCAGCATAAGTCGGAGCTTTTGTCGATCTCCCCGTAACAGGAGCCGAACCACCACCGGAGCTTGCGCCTGCTCTCGGCAAAACGATGTTTCCGGAACTGTTGATACCGCCTTGATTGGATGTTCTTACCGATGCAACTCTGCTTGTATTGGAAGAAGCATATCCACCACCGCTCCGGGAACCGGAAGAGCTACCGCCACCGGAAGAAGATCCACCGGAGGAACCACCACCGGAAACGATAGGGGTATAATCTCCGGAAGATTTAATTCCTTCACCGGTAAGATCAAACACCGTCTGCGGATCCACAGCCACACCATCCACACGCACTTCAAAATGCAAATGATTTCCGGTGCTTGTACCGGTGCTACCAACTTCACCGATCTGCTGTCCCATCGCAACGGTATCTCCTTCTTTTACGCCATAACTATATAAGTGAGCATATAAAGTCTGTGTTCCGTCCTCGTGCTCAATAATTACATGGTTGCCATAGCCCTTATTACTGGAAACAACTTTTACTACCTCACCATTTCCGGCCGCAAGTACGGGTTCTCCTTGTTTAGCGGCAATATCAATACCATCATGATGTTTTCTTTCGCCGGAAATAGGATGGATGCGATATCCAAATTCACTTCTTATATTGCTGGCAATGTCAATGCCCAAAGGACTTCCATAGCTGTTTGCCGTTTCCATTTTTTCCAGCTTTGCCATATAGGAATCGATCATCTTTGCAGCCGTTGCGCTGTCATAAGGATTTCTACCAGCCTTCCAAGAAGTATCATATTTTTTTGATCCTAAATTATTATCCTTGCTCTGCCACAAAACAGCTTTCACGGCATTGGATACATCCATAATTGCCAAAGCCGCAGCCTTTTCATCTTTGTCATAACTTCCGTTACGCTTAGTTTCATCGCTGTTTGCCGCATCTGCCGCCGCAAGAGCATTTTCAAAATCCACCCATGTCTGAGCTGTCACGCCAAATTCCGTCATAGAGGTATATTTTGCATATTGCTTTTTGTCCATGGCGGCACCCATGGCGGCAACTTCCTGTTCTGCAGAAAGTCCTAATTTTGCAATAGCTTCGGCTTTTTGCAAAGTGCTGATGGATTTTTCACCGGGCAAAGGTTCCAAAGCTCCAAGAGCTTCCGTTACTTTCATTGTGGTTTCCGCATCCAAACCCAAATCCGTCAACTTGTCAAACTTCGATGTGTCAGCCGGAATATGGCTCCAAAATTTCATCACATCGCTGATGCCCTTAATTTGTTCGGTGGTATAACCATCTGCAATCAAAGCATTGTTAAAAGCCCATGCTTTATCCTGCGCCGTTTCATAGGCGTCATCGTTATCAATGATGTATTTGGTGTTGGTCAAACTCAAATAATCATCCACAGTAAGCCCCACGGCAAGGATGCCGTTTAATTTTTTCTCGGTACTTTCTACATCATCTTTCTGTGTAAGATAGCCTAAAAGAATAGATGCTTTTTCATCTGCGCTCAATTCACTTTGTAACAATACATTGCGTTTGGAATAAGCATCCTCCGCATCCTGAATATCACGGATGGTATCGTAAACCTCAAATACATCCGCTCCGGCTTTTGCAAGATCCGTCAATACCTTAGTCCCTTTTTCGCTCAGTTCTTTTCTTTCTTTGGTTTTATTAAAGCCAATAATATTCTGCCAGATCGAACTGTTTTCAAAGTCTTTTCCGAGATATTTCTGCCCTTCATCGGTGGCATATTTACCAAAGATAACATTGGTCACCCATTGGCCAAAATCGGATTTAATGGTATGCAAGGGGAATTGGAATTGCCCGTCTCTCGTATAAGAACCGGGAGCATCCACTCTACCAAAGGTCAATCCTTCTTTCCAACCCCATTTCACCTGCGGTAAAATTCCGGTATTCACAAGTCCTTGCCATGTTCTTTCCGCCTGTTTCCCACCAAAGGGAAGTACAAAGGTAGTAAGGAAACCAACCGCATCATCCACAATATCTTCACCGCTTGCCAAGCTGTCCACAAATCCAACAAGCCATTCAAGGGGAACATTCCCCACGCCAAATCGTGTCGGGTCCTGATCTCCAAAAATCTTTTCTCTTGCCCATTGGTTGTTAAAAGCATAGTAAGCAATTAAAGAACCGTAAGGCATATTGCTGATGATCTCGCCGCTTTCTCTACCCATCAATTCCACAAACCGTTCCGCCCAGTTTGTTTCTTCCTCTTCGTCCTCGTTCATCCAATCAGCAATGCACTGGAAGAGAACATAAATAGGATCAAACACTACTCTGCGATGGATCAAAAGATCCGTAAGGGTATTCAACATAAAGTTCACAATCAAAATGGCAAGGAACTGAGCAAAAGAAAGCACTTTATCTCTTTTCGTGTTGGCAGTTTTAATGCCGCCAAGTTTTTCCTTATATAACTGCCATGCGTTGTTCACTTCAATTTGGAACGGAGCAAAGATCTGTGTGATATTGGATTTCTGAGTGATCGGGATTTCACCAATCCCACGCCCTGCCACGCATCGGCGCGTGATATCATCGGCATATTCAATGGGATTCGTAATCCCCTTATTCACCGCTTCATGGTGAGCCGTAAACCAAATCAATGCCGCAGAATAGCGATCCCCCACGGTCAAAGTCCATGCCGCAATTCTTTCCGGCTTTTTGCTTTTCTTTTCATCAAAGGAATTGATTACATCATCCAAATAACGCTCACTGAGGAATCCACTTTCCTTTACAATGTCACGGGTGCTCTTTTCTCTTGCAATAAATTTGCAAAGATCCGCAAACCCTTCCACATAGGCTTTGGGGTCCGTCACATGAGCAACAAGGTTTGGCAAGTTAAAAATCTGCGCCGTTGCAGAATTAAGGTTCCCCACAACTGCATTGGCTTTGGCTCTGCTATTGATTTTCCGTGCAAACTGCACCGCTTCACGGCCAATCACATCCTGCAGGAATCTGTCAGCCGGATTCGTTTTCCCTGCAAGGTCATTGGTCCATTGCACCAGCCAGCGGATCAGTTTATTGGCATTGCGGCTGTCTTTGGTGGCGTTTGCCATTCCCATGATATGGTTTCTGAACTCGGAAATAACAGGGTCAATATGGATCATATATTCCCCTGCCTGTGCGTAGTCAATCATGCCGCCGATAGCATCTGCCTTGTATCTGCCATGGTTTCGGTGCAATGTAATGCCGCTAAACTTCGATTTCGGTTTGGTATATCCGGAAGTCCCTTCATATCGGGGATCGATCTCCGTACTGTTGCGGCTCAAACGGAACACATCACCAAGCCCATCCGTCATTTCTTGGAAATGGTGGAAATAATCTTTTCGAGGCATAATGCGTTTGTTACGGAGAATATCACCGCTTTTGATGTCAGCGCGGATTTGATTAATTTTCTCCCCATATTTACTGCGGCGGCTGATATAATCACCAAGATCCATCTTTGCTTTGCTCAAACGATCTTCATTGTAGCGAATTGCCTTGGCAAGGCTTTCATTGTTTTCCGCATTGGCATATTCCGCTTTCTTTGCCGAAAGAACGGTTTCCAGTTCGGAAATAGTTGCCCGAAGTTCTTTGATTTTATCCGTTGCCCGATCCCAACGCACCTCGTATGTGGCGATCTGATCCTGGGCATCTTCCAAAGGATGAGGATAAATCTTTTCTCTTGCGGCGTTGATTTCGGTAAGATAATCATCGTAAATCCGGCGGAAATACTGCGCCGCTTTTTCGATATTCTGCCAATCATCGGGGAACTCTTCGCGGAGCATTTCAATAGTGTATTCGTGAGTTTCTCCAAATTTATCTTGGTAAAATCCTTCACCGATCCACTGCACGGCACTTGCTTTTTCGGTATCTTTTTTAATGCCAAGCTTTTTCATTTCAGCGTGCATTTCTTCCAGCTTCGTGCGGACCGCTTTGGCATAATTTTTTTTGGCCGTTTCCAAAGGACGAACAAAAAGCCGTTGTAAATGATGGCGCAAATTCGGGTTATGTTGTGCAGCAGCATCAAAGTTTCTTGCATAATCTTTGGAGTAAGTCACACCGCGCCCGGTCAAAGCCTGCGCCCAGGTGTAATCTTCCCCGGTGGTGGTCAATTCATCTTCATGTTCTGCCACCATGTTCTGCACTTCGCTATCTTCCAAAGGGCTGTCTTTTGCTTGCTTCGCACCGGGAAGAACCAGTTTGCCCGTTTCTTCGGGATCTGCAAACAAATCTCTATTTCCAAGGAACAAATCAAGGAAATATTTCTGCCCGGTTTCGGTAATACGGTTTCCGTATTTTTCCCGTTTGAAATATCCTTCATCAAGGGCTTTCTGTGTCGGGTAATAATAGCGGTCTGCTTTTTTCAACCAACCTTCACGCTTAAACCATTCGTTCAGTTTCCGCACACCCACGGTAATACCGTTTTCATATAGGATCTCTCTATATTCCTTCATATCAATGGGCATCGGTGCCACATCAGCAAGGTCACGGGAAATATCCCATCCTTCCGGCGGATCCTGCCATGCTTCCTGCTGATCCTTGGGCAATTCATCAAAATAAAGATCCGGCGTTACGGCAACAGACAATTCATCGGGTTTCACATTTTCGCGCACTTCACCATTATCAAATGTAATGGTATAAGAAACATTGCGGCCTTTTGTGGTCCGCTCCGTTACCGTACCGCGCTCACCGTTAAGTTCCACAACAGAACCTACCGTATAGTTCCGGGCTTCTTTTTGCATCTGCTTTGCCACCCAGCGGTTCACTTCCTGCCGTCCTTCTTTTCTGCTTTGCTCTGCAATTTTCTTTACTGCCAATGCCTGAATACTATCCATAGCATCCTGCACCGTCTGTTCAATATCCATGCGGTAAGGGCTTTCCTGTTCTGCAAAGGGATTGTATTCATCTGCATCAAGATCTTTCAAGGTATCATAAGCACCACGACCGAACACATCCACAATGCTCTGAACCTGTTCACCGGGATCAATGGTTTCCGGCATAAGGCCTTGGTTTTCCGCCTGCAATGTTGCGTAAGCATCATCAAGCGCATTTTTGTTGGGCTTATAAGTAAAAAGAATCCCATTTTTGCCAAATACTTTTTTATTCACTTCGGCAAGTCCGCCCAAGCTGTCCATTTCACCGCGATAATCTTCCGATACATAAATACTTACTTTACCCAAAGAATTAACCGGCTCAAAATCCTCATTTTTATATCGATACCCCGTTTCATAGGCGTAATCAATAATATCCTGCACCACATTGCGGCGGTAACTTCCCGTTTCGGCAATATGCTTTTCTTCATCGTAAATCATATCCCAAAGAGCATTGCGGTCTACCGTGCTTCTGCTAAAGAACACATCTTTCATCTTGCGGTTTTCCGCTTTGATCAAATCCCGAAGTTCCTTGTCCGCAATGTCGGACTTCCCAATACTCCACCGAATATCATCATTACTTTCATTGAACCGCTCCGAAAGAGGAATGATATTGCGATCGTCATCATAGGTTACAGGATCAGCGGATTTGACCTGATTTTCTTTGAGTACAATAAACGCATCGGTCACTCTGTTTCCCGCTCCGTTGTCGTATTCCATACTCATAGAATCATATCCATTGGCTTTCAACCAGTTAGTAAGCCACTTTTTCACACTCGCAACAGCATCAGTTTCTGCTGATCTCCACTCGCTCATAATGTTTTCCAGCTCTATCTCAATGGATTCAAGTGCTTTTGGGACAGCAAACTGCTCTCTCAAGGGTCTTGATACATCCCATTGCATACGAAGCTGGTCACCATTTGGTTTGTTATTAAAAAAATCGTCAACAATGTAAAGATAACGATCTTCTAATTCATTTTGTTTTTGATCGTATCTTTTATTAATAGCCTTCAAATCATCTATAAGGCTCCAATACTGCTCAGGCATTTTGGTTTCAAAATCGTCACGGTCTTTAACTTCAAATGTATTATCAGCCTTCACATATAAAACCATCTGTTTGCCGCCAAGACCGACAGATCTGCTGTGAGATTTTGTAAAGATACCGTAAGGTGTTTGATAGTCACTCGAAGCATGTGTGGCGAGATCCATATTGAAAATATGAATAGTGTTTTCCTGCTTTGTTTCGTGGAAAGCTTTTCGCGTGTACCCTGCCGCTTTCGCCGCCTCATCCACCATCCGCCGTGCTGTTTCCATGTCACCACGGTTCACAGCATCAAGGTAGGCAGCATCTTTAGATCGACCGATGGAAAAAGTTTTCTTAGGAGCCTGAGAGATAAATTTCCCACGTTTTGTATTGACATCATCCCAAAATTGTTGTATATTTTTATTGAAGTCAACATTATGTATGGCTGCTTGGTAATTGGAACCAAGTACCCCAGCAATTTGTTGACTTCTTTTTTTATCTACATAGAGGAGCCGCCCATCAAATATTGCAACAAACACATCCGCACGAATTTGTTTTCTTTCATAAGCAGTAATTGTCTTATTTACTTCGGCTCTTCGTCCCTGAACAAAACCAGCAGTAGATATTTCGGTAACTACAATCCCCTGTCCCTTATCAACAAATTTATCCGTTACCAAAACGATCCTGTCACTACGATCTGTGCCATCTTCATCTTCAGGAGCAACAAACGCAATAAGAGGATCTTCCGATCTAACAAGAAGATCAAAAAGGCCATCAACACCTAATCCAGGGTAATTTGCATTCTTATCATAATTATCTTTATTACTTTTTGCTTCGGCTTCAGTAACCATTGCAGAATACGCCTTATTTGCAGGTATCGTAACAGAAATAGGTTTGGCACCAATCACATCCTCTAAAAACTGAGAAGTTTCGCCAATATAAACCTCGCCTTTGTCACTTTGAAATGTGCCGTTTTTTACTTTCTTCAAATCGTCTTTAAGATTTTCCGAAATCGAAAACCGCTTATCCGCACCGCTCTCCGGTGCTTTTTTATTTTCCGTCAAAGCTCTATTCCACAAGTCCCGTGCATCCATCAACATCCGCTGTTCCTTGGTGCCGGTGATCTTCTGAATGATGTTGTTGATCCAATCAAGGATCTTCTGTCCAATGCTCCGATCTTTCTGCAAAAGCTTCTGTACCGTGGCTTTATCGGTCAGTAATTTTTCTTCTACAAAGTGAGCCATCAGCTCATAGTCCACTTCGCTGTCTTCCAGCGGATGCCCTGCGGCCTCATAGTTTGCTTTGATTTCTTCGCGTTTGGAATCCAAGCT
>JAZOAV010000082.1:0-2974 GCA_045595645.1 Faecousia sp. | reverse complement strand
CCGCTTGGCCTCCGACTTCTGACAAGGGGAGTCTTGGGCGCGGCGCAAGGTTTCAGTTGCTGTTGCACAAGGAAGTCAAAAACAAATCCTCCCTGTGACCGATCGTCATAGGGAGGATTTGTTTTTATGACTTGCGTTTTTTCTCTGCGCGGCGGTCATGGCGGGCAATCTGGTGAATGAAGATCCAGCGCAGGCCGCTCATAATGGCGGGACAGGCGGCGATGAGAAGGAGCAGCAGAATCGCAGCCTTAAAGCGCAGACTGCTGATTTCAAAGAACGCAGGCATGATCAGCACGCACAGGGCGGTTCCCACCAGCATGGCGACGAACACGGCGAAGCGCAGCTTGGTAAAGGGGACGCACACATGATACAGGGAAAGGAAGCCGACAGCAATCACGACGAAGAAGCAGATGGTACTTAATTCGCTTTCCTGCAAACGGAAGGCAGGTGCCAGCAGACCTGCGGTCAACACCAAAATCAGGTTGGTCAAACCGCCAGGAAGGGCTTTTAGAATCACATTTCGCAGGAAATGACCCTTGACCCGTGTGTAATTGGGCTCCAGTGCCAGGAAGAAGGAGGGAATGCCGATGGTGACACTGCTGATGAGGGAGAAGGAAATGGCTTGCAAGGGGAAGGTCATGCTGACAAAAAGCAGCAGGAAGGTGAGGGAGAAGGAGAAAATGTTCTTCACCAAAAACAGGGAAGCGGCTCTCTGGATATTGTTAATGACCCGTCGTCCCTCGGCAACAATGTGAGGCATGGCGGAGAATTGAGATTCCAGCAGAACGATTTGGGACACCTGAGAGGCGGCTTGGCTGCCTGCTGCCATGGCAATACCGCAGTTGGCATCCTTGAGCGCCAGTACATCGTTGACACCGTCGCCGGTCATGGCAACGGTATGCCCCCGCTTTTGGAAGGCTCGCACTAACTTGCGCTTTTGGTCGGGGGTGACACGGCCAAACACCGTAATTCGCTTGACAGCTTCGTCATAATCCTCATCCTCGACCAGCTTGGTGGCATCAATGTAGCGTTCGGCGTTCAAAATACCCGCTTTCTTGGCAATCTCGGAGACGGTTCGGGGGTTGTCGCCGGAGATGACACGCACGGAAACGCCCTGCTTGGCAAAATATTGGAAGGTTTCCTTTGCGTCGGGACGCAGGGAGTTGCTGAGGAAAATGAGTGCCAAGGGCGAGAGTTCCGATTGCTTGAGGGGCGTTTCTATCTCTGAACCGTAGGAGGCCAGCAGCAGAACACGGCAACCTCTTGCCGACATGGCCTCTGCCTGCTCCCGCACTTCCTCGTAGCGTTCTTTCAGAATAAATTCCGGTGCGCCGATCAAATAACGACCCTTTTCGCCAAAATCGGCGGCAGACCATTTGTTGGCTGATTGGAAGGGAATCCGCTTTTTCGCCGTCCAGTTTGTTTCGTGGGCGAACTGACGAGACATGGCAGCGGCGGTTTCGTTGTCAGGTTCCTCATTATAATAGTATGAGGCTAAAATTTCCTCGATTTCCTCGGGAGAGGTCTGTCTGTTCAGGGGCAGGACATCCTCTACCTCCATGCGGGACTCGGTGATGGTGCCGGTCTTGTCTACACAGAGAATATCCACATGGGCAAGGGTTTCGATGCAGTTCATGTCCTGCACCAGCACCTTGCTTTTTGATAGCTTGAGACAGCTTGCGGCAATGGCAATGCTGGTCAGCAGATACAGACCCTCGGGAATCATGCCGATTAAAGCACCGACGGTGGAGTCCACTGCGGTTTTCAGATCCAGCCCTAAGTAGCTGTCGGAATAGTGGCGCAGGAACAGAATCAGTCCCATAGGAACCAAAGCAATGCCCACTGCAGCAATCAGGCGGGACAGGTCGCGCATCATCTCCGATTTGGTGGAGCGCACATCCCGACGGGCTTCCGTTGCCAGTTTTGCGGCGTAGCTGTCGGCACCCACATGGGTTAACTGCGCCAGCACTCGTCCGGAAATGACAAAGCTGCCGGATTTCAGCTCGTCGCCGACCTGTTTCACAATGGCATCGGCCTCGCCTGTTAGCAGAGATTCGTTGACATACAGCTCGCCCTGTCGAACCGTGGCATCGGCACAGATTTGGTCACCGGGGCCGAATTCCACGATATCGTCCCGCACCAAGCGGTCGGTGCGCAGAGAGCAACGCTTGCCGTCCCGAATGGCGGTTAAGCTGCCTGCGGCAACAAGTGTGAGAGCATCTACCGCCCGTTTTGCCCGAATCTCCTGAAAAATACCGATAACCGTGTTGCACAGACATACGCCAAGGAAGGTCATATTTTTAAAGGAGCCAACCATAGCTAAGGCAACGGCAAGGACAATAAAGATCAGATTAAAAAAGGTGAAGCAGTTCTCTTTGATGATTTGCTTCTCCGATTTGGTGTTGCTGGGAGGGGTGATGTTGCACAGCCCCGCATCTTCCCGCTGCCGTACCTGTTCGGCGTTTAGACCCTCGGAACAGCTCGTCGTAACAATGGGCAGAATGTTTTCTGTCGTTTTCATGGGAAATACCTCTTATTTAGAAGGATGAATTCATTATAACACGGAAATAGAGGGAAATTCAACTGAATTTTCCTTGAAATTTTTACAAAAAACCAAAAAAAGTCCTTGCTTTTTGGGAGTTGATGTGCTATCATATATCGGTCTGAAAAGGGTGGTCCTCTGCGGCGCAGTCAACGCCGGTATGAACGCCTAATAAACAAGGAGGACAAAGAAATGGATTTAATGAAGGCTCTGACCAGCCAGTACATGAAGGAAGAGCTGCCGCAGATGAATGTCGGCGACACTGTTCGTGTTCATGTCAAGATCAAGGAAGGCGCTCGTGAAAGAGTGCAGGCTTTTGAGGGAACTATCATTGCCCGCAAGCATGGCGGCATTGAGGAGTCCATCACCGTTCGCCGTCTGAGCTACGGTGTCGGTTGCGAGAAGGTTTTCCCCGTGCATTCCCCCAACATT
>JAZOAV010000081.1:0-49730 GCA_045595645.1 Faecousia sp. | reverse complement strand
AGCCAACTTGCCGCCGTTGCCGGCATGGTAGAACTCGCCGTCCATTTCGAACAGATAAGCGCGAGTGGGAACGCCCTTTACATAGTAGTACAGGCCGTCTTCCTTCTCATAGATGCCGGTGTAGAGCATCTTGCCTTCTGCGTTGAATTCATAGTTACGGGGAGCGACCAGGCCATTGCCGGTAGTAGTGCCAACATAGACAGTCTCATTAACAGCCAGCTTGCCGTCATTGCCGGCATAGTAGAACTCGCCGTCCTTCTCGAACAGATAAGCGCGAGTGGGAACGCCGTTCACAAAGTAGTACAGGCCGTCTTCCTTCTCGTAGATGCCGTTGAGCAGCTTGTAGTCATCGCCGAACTCATAGTAGCCGCTATTCAGCAGACCGTTGGCGGTGAAGCTACCGATATAGATGCGACCGGTATCCAGCTTGCCACCTTCGCCGGCGTGATAGATCTCACCATTCCAGCGTACGGTGTATGCCTGAGTAGGACGACCGTTCTTGTAGTAGTAGCTGCCGTCTTCCTTCTCTACAACACCCTGGAGCATCTTGCCGTCCTCGCCAAACTCATAGGTATTGGGAGAAAGCAAGTCGTTTGTCAAGAATGTGGGGACATAGTGCGTTCCGGAAAGGGCGACATAGGTGGTTCTGTCAAAGAAATAGTAATCGCCCTCGAAGTAGCGCAGACCATTTACGACATCACCGTCTTCGATGTAGTAACGATTGCCGTTTTCAAGCTGAACGACACCGGTATGGCAGTATTTGCCCTGATAGACACCGTTCTCATCGAACTCTTCCATAGTGTAACCTTGCCAGCCCATGAGCTTGAGAACCTGCAGGCCGGTGAGCATGATGCCATCCTTGTCGAAGTAGTATGTCTTGCCGTTGTTTTCTACGAAACGCTTGACATACATCGTGGGACCGTAGAACAGTCTGGTACCAAGGACAGAGTTGCTGTACCATACATCCTCGGTCAGTCTGCCGTTCTCGAACACATAGTTGAAGTTATAGCCCTGCAGACCGCAAGAGCTTGCAGCACGCGTACCGTCGGCAGCGATATAGGTGTTGGTATCGAAGTAGTACCAAGCATCTTCCAAGGCCATCCAGCCGGACTTCAATTCGCCGACGATAGCGTAATAGGTATTGCCCTCGTACTCAAAGATGCCGTTGATCTTGCCGGTGGTGACGCCATCGGCATCGAAGCCATAGTAGTATCCATCGATAAGCTGGTTGCCGGTGACCTTTACGCCATTGACATAGTAGCTGTCGCCGTTCCAGCCATCAGCCACAACAACGCCATCTACATAGGTCTTGCCATCGGTCCATACGCCGGTGAAGAGCTCACCGCAGGTGCACTTCAGAACGCCGTCAGCGATAGCATAGGTGTGGCCGGTAGCCTCGACGGTGGTGCCCCAGTCAACGATGGAGCCGCAGACATGGCAGTAGGTACGGCCGGTGAAGCCGGCAGTGGTGCAGGTTGCAGCCATGTCAGCAACAGCTGTAACAGTGTGGTTCAGGTGAACCTTTTCCACATTGGCCTCCTGCTTGATGTCGATATCATCGACAGTGGTATCAACAGTCAGATCATGACCGAAGGTAACCAGAGTATCGCTGTAAGCAGCGTCATTCAGAACGGCGATACCGCGCTTGATATCCAGGCGGATCACAACGATGGGCATAGAGCCGTTTCTGAAGGGGTCGGGACCGTTAGTCAAACCGGAAGCCACGGGATCCCAGGACCATACACGAACGGGCATGCTGACGAGGATCTGCTCACCGGTCAGGTCGCATTCGCCGGTCTTGGCGACATTGATGGTAGCAATGTTGGAGTGGGGGTTGACACTGTAGGTAGCGGTAAAGCCCTTAGCAGTAGTCATGTGCTCCAGCTCCCAGAAGTTGGCAGTATTCAGCTTGATGTCGAAGCTGACACTTTCCACGGCGGCAATGTCAGCCACCTTGATGTCTGCATAGTAAACAGAATCATAAGCGGGGGTGTTGTTCAGGTCGTTGTGACCGGTCAGGATAATGGGAGAAGTGCCTGCGCTGATGGTCAGGGTCTGGGACAGTCTGGTCTTAGTGCCCATATTATCAGCGATTTCAAAGGTAACGGTGTGCTCGCCACCGGTGAGACCAACAGCATTGCTGGTGCCCATAGTGTTGCCGGAAGCGGTAACGCCGTCCAGAGCCACGCCGTCTACAAAGATCTTAGCGGAGCTGTAATCCAGACCGCTGGCGTTGCTGGCTGCCTTATCCGCAATGTTTGCAAAGAAGGAAACACGGTTATCGGGGCAAACAGTGGTGAAGGGAGCATTGTCGAAAATGTTGTTGGAAGTGAAAGTGGGATTGCTGATGATGGGAGCATCTCTGTCTTCTACTGCGGAGGAGTAGTCCAGAGTGATGTCGTCAATGTAAAGAGTGGTGAAAGCGGGCTCAAAACGCTTGGTGTAGAAGCGGATGAAGCAAGGCTCTCTGCGGTCGCTGGTATTATTTGCGTGCAAGGCGACATAGTCACGAACAGACAGGTCAACGGTGAAATAGACCCAGCCAGCCTCGGGAGTATCGGTGGAGCCGTACAGGTGCTTACCGGTATCCTGACGGTACATATGGCACTCGTTCATGCTTAAGCCGTTAGACACGAAATTGCCGTTTTCGTCGTAATTGCCGGTAACAAGCTGAATCTGCATGGCATAGCCTGCATCGCCGTCATTGATCTTGCTTGCAATGCCTTCGGGCAGATAGATCCACATGCCGAGGGTGGTTGCATTCATGCCGTTTTTGGTGTCACGCAGAACCTTGGTGCCGCCGACATTGAAGAACATGTTGTAGACCCAACCGCCTGCGCCTTCATCGTATCTGTTGTCCAGCGTTACGCCGAGAGCATGGTTACCGTTCTTGACCTCGCCGGTCTCACGGTCGGCCAGGAAAGCAACAGAGTCAACACTTTCAACAAACTGGCCATCCAGGCTGTTGCCCGCGCCAATGCCGTCAAGGAGATCGCTCAAAGCATTGTGAACGCCATTCTCCTTAGACCAGTTGTAGGCGTCCTCAATACCCTTCCACTCGGAAATGTCGCCGTCCTCGAAGTCATAGAGGATTTCAGAGCCCTTACCGAAGGTCACATCCAAAGTGAAAGCGGGCAGAGTAGCATGCTTATAAGTAGCAGTGATGACAACACCGGTCTCGGTCTCGTCGGAGGGAGCGGTAAATCTCAGGCCATCGATAGTGCCCTTGGTCTCAGCACTGAAGCTGAAATCAAAGTCGGATGCCTTGACAGCAACCACACGGTCAGCAACATCTGTATAGATTGCGTTGATAACCAAGTCAGCAAACTTGCCGTAGGGCAGAACCATGGTAGGCAGGTTGAAGTCAACAGCAGTGGGGTTCACAACATGAACGACTTCGCTGCCAACGACCTTGCCCTCATAAACCATCTGCACGGTGACAGTACCCAGCTTGCCGTTGGAGGTGAACACGCCATTTTCCACGGTGCCGAAGCTTGTGTCTGCCAGAGTCCAGCTAACATCAGCGGGAATCTCAGCAGCAGTACCGGCAGGGCTAACGCCCTCAGCGGTGAACTTCACGGTGGAGTAGGGAGTGACATACTCATTCTCAGCAGTCAGAGTCGCACGAGCAAAGACATCGGAAGGGGGAACCAGAGTGGAGATGACCATACCGGTAGCAACCTCACGCTCGGCACCGTCAGCGGGGTTGTTGCCAACGATGACGTCGTTCTCGCCTTCAGGACGATAGACATAGGATGCGGAGCCGCCGCCGTCGCAGGACATAGCGTAGATACAGCCCTGCATCTCCAGCAGAGTGACAGCTTCGTCATAGTTTGCACCCACAGAGCCGCCGGCCATCTTGCCGTCGACGCAGAGGAACACGATCTCGCCGGCAGCGGTGACGCCGACAAAAGCGGAGGGATAACGGCTGCCTCTATTGGTGTAGGTGGGCTTGTTGTCACCTGCATCCAAAGTGCCGGGCTCCATACGCTCGCCGTTCTTCAGCAGCAGCTGGAAGCCGCCCAGAGCCTGGGAGGGAGTGCCATGCTCTGCAATGGCAGCAGCGTAATCTGCATTACCGGAGCCGCAGAGGATAGTACCATCGGCCCAAACACCAAACCATGCACGGCTTTCAGCAGTCTCACGGAGCATATAGCCGTTCATAACGAATGCGCCGGAGGGCACATTGGTCTGGGTGTTCCAGGGGGACATGTCAATACCGACAACAGGAGCATAGTTCTCGATATAGTTTTCGGGATCATCGGGGTTGGTGTGCTTGGCCTTCAGGGCTGCAACCTGATCAGACATCTTCTGCAGGCCCCAGGTTTCGCACTGTGCGTTGTAATAGCTGGTCTGAATCATCAGATCATCGCGGGTCATGTCGGCCTTTGCCACATAATAACGGATCATTCCACCGTCGGCAGCATAGGCAACATTGTCAGAGTGTGTCACACCGGGGGCCAAAGTGGATTCCTTGGTGGACACTACTGTCAACACTTTGCTCCAGTCTTCTTCGGTGCCGGCAGCGAAAACACCGGCGGGAAGAATGCCCAGAAGCATCACGACTGACAGCAGCAGGGCCAGAAGTCTTTTAGAATACTTCATTCGTTTCTCTCCTTAATACAAAATTTGAATGCTCGTAAGCATCCTTGATTTATTATGAATGGCGACAATACAGGTCTTTGCTCTGCAATTTGCTCCTTTTAAATTGCAGAGCAAGAATTGTAAGGTACCAACATAATACAAATTGGTTTCATTGCGCAGTTTGCTCGGCAGAGATTTCCTCATGCTTGGTTTGCTGCACAGCGGGAATACACATGCAAAGATATGCGAATATCAGAAGCAGCAAGTTGCGTCCGATTGTGACCAACTGTCCGGCCATGCAGGAGCAAAGAAGTACAATGAAAGGCAGAAAATGATAGCTTCTCTTGTCGATACCGGAACAGAACTTCGATCTGCGCACCATATGATAGAACAAGTATCCCATCGCGATAATGCCTACAAGACCCCACACGCACCAAATCTCCTGAAGAAAGTTATGGGGTACATCGTACTGATATCCGTAAATGTCAAAAATCTTGTCGGATAGGTCCTGTACGCCGGTTCCAAAAAGAAAGTGGCTTGGCGAGGACAAAATATGCTTGAGATAAAATGTTAACAGGATATCACGCTGACTCAGGGCGTTGGCACCCGTCCATCTTCGCCAAACAGACGAAAAAATCTCCGGAAGCTGCCAGGCAATCAACAGAATTACTAAAACGAGAATTAGCAAAATTCTGAGATTCCGCAAAAAATTCTCTTTACGGTCAATAAAAAGTATCGACATTATAATCAGAGACAGCACCAAAAAATAGGTTTTTGACAATGTCATGCAACCAAACAGAATCAGCAGCGTCATGAAAACAAGATCCAGCTTGTTATGCTCTGACCGCTTATACAGGATGATAATGCCGGCAGTGGCCGAATTGCATATCATTCCCAAACCGTTGGGATTGAAATTGAACGCAAGCTGTGCATCCTCCAAATTGTTACCGCCGAAGCGGAAGAAGCCGGTGCCGCTGTAAAGCATACGCAAAAGCTGATAATTGTTACGCTCCAACTGCATCCACAGCATGATAACACAAATTCCGATTGTGGACACCGCAAACACGCGGATAATGCGCTGATAAGAGAATTCTCGCAAATCCATAGACAGAAGAACCATCAGGAACAAAAATTCCGCAAAGTTTCGCAGCCACGCCACAGCAGAGAATTCCCCAATCAAGCAATGCAGGGCCTCCCAAGTCAGCAAGAAGAAAATGACAAGCAGTGAGGATTTTTGCAGGCTTGCTCTATTCAGAAACAGATGGCTTGCAATGCAAATCAAAATCAAATAACGGTATTGAAATCCAATAGAAAACGGAATGCAGCTTATGATGGTAACAATCATTCGCTCTTTTGGTCCCGACAGTGCATACAAGGTTGCAGAAAGCAACAGCACCACGCCGGGAACGGGCACCATGAAAATACATTTTAGAGTAAACAGCAGCAGCATCCAAACGATATACAGCCATGCGATGCGACCTTCTGTGCGTTCGCGATGGGAAGGGCCCTGTTTTCCTATCCTATTTACTGAAATAAAATCCATGGGAAATTTGCACCCCTCCTATCCTTTTGAAATATTATTTGGACAATTCAATCCAATCTCCGAAGGTTTTGTTCCATGCGGGCGGATTAAATGTCGCAAAGCCGCTACAATGGAAGAAAGTCAATTCTCCAAACAAGACTTTTCCGTTCACTTCATAAAAATCTACACGTAGCTGGGGGGTTCCCTGACTCAGTCGAGCAGCAAGGTCCTGCATAAGAACAAAATTTTTCGGGCACTGGGGCAAAACCTCCGACATTTCATGGTCGATTGTAATGTCCAAATGACGGAACTCCATATCAAAGAAATCTGCTGTGGTTTTTTGATCGCCACCGCGCCCTTGGGTGATATACAAAACCTTGGGCACGCCTCCAAAGGTGAAGAATTTATAGTCCCGCAGCTCCTTGCATTGCGTATCCTCCAAATAGGGTTCTGCAATGATGCGAGGCACCGCATTTTTATAGGGCCATTCCCTGCCGCGAGGGAAATAATTCATATTTAAGGAGGTTTTAAGCTTCTTTTTGGCAATTTTCCGGTTGAATTTCGACTTGTCTCTACAGATGTAATAGCTTCCACTGTCGTGCGTACACTTCAACACAAATTGCTCCGGCAGCTGATCCAAATCAATATCCTCAAAGCGATCCCAGCTTGCCAATATGGGAATCAGATATTCCTCACCGATCCGCTCCTTAACAAAATCACGAGCGGCCAACTTGTCCACCATGGTAGTATAAATCGGCTTTCTATCGTGTATTTTCAGCCATTGCAGCTTTTCCGTATAGGTTTGAGGATGCTCCAAATTGAGCTCCTCGTGAAAAATTGCTCTCCAGCGTGCCTTCAAATATTGCTCGTCGCTCATCCAATTTAAAAAGCCATGTTTTCCGAGCACCGCAAGTCGAAACGCTTTATCGCGAATCAATCGCAAACATCTGTTCATTGATTTCCTCCACCATTGGAAGGCTGTCGGTTTCGTCGTTCCAATGCTTCTTCAATATAGTCCATATATTTCTGAGCCATTTTCTCCATACTATGGGTATACCGTAGTTCCATCGCCCGCTCGCCACAACCTTCCGCAAAAGTGGTGTCTTCAATCATTCGCAAAATTGCCGCAGACAGTTTTTCTACATTTCCTACCGGTACCAAAAGGCCGTTCTCTCCATGGCGAATCAACTCAGCAGGTCCGTTGGGGCAATCAGTTGCAACACAGGGTAGACCGACTGCCATAGCCTCCATCAGGGCGTTGGGCATACCCTCGTATTTGGAGCTAAGTACATAACATGCGGCATCTGCAATATGCAAAATTGCTTTGGGGTCGGCACCGCAAAAGTCTACTGCATCACCTATGCCAAGCTCCTGTGCCAGTTGTAAAAGCTGTGTTTTCTGCGAACCTTCCCCGTAAATCTCTAATCGATAGGAGGCATGTTTTCCATGCACAATGGCAAAGGCGCGAAGCAAGGTAGGATAATCCTTTTCTGAGGACAACCTTCCCATGGCTGATATTTTCTTTTTCCTCTGCGCCGGACGCACCGCCTGTGCGACATAAGGATTTCCTATAGCATTGGGGATGACCTTCCCACGCTCCTGTATGAATGAAGGATAAAACTCCATCGCTCTTATGGTTTGGAAAATCACCGCATCGCACTGAGAAAATACCTCTATTTTTTTCTGTAGGGACCTGGGCGAGCTTGCACTGGGTAAGGTACGCTCCGAGCTAATCAAACAGTAATCCCTTCTTCTTTTTGCAGAAAGATAGGTGGCAGCCTTGAAAATCATGCAAAATACTACATCCGGAGCTACCTTCCGAATCGCTTTTGGTACAAGAAGCTTGCGGCGAAAGTAGTTGTACAGCCACTTATGCGCAGTCTTCACAGACAGAGACACATAAGGAATTCCCAGTGTCACGCAATGTACGCGAGGATCCAGCTCATAGAAAAGTCCATCCTGCGTGGTCATTAGGGTAACATCCCAGCCCTTTTGTGCAAAAAAATCGGTCAGATAAGCAACGGTTCGTTCAGAACCACCGCTCCCAAAATTAGTGACTAAAAAAACAATTTTCAAGAGATGCCTCACCTCTTCAACCATTTTTCTGCGGAAACAGAAAATCACGCCATTGCTCCCACACCTTGTCGGAGCGATAGGCTTGCATTTCTCTCTGTGCCGTTTGGGAGTAAGCAGTCTGTTTTTCAGGATTTGTCAACAAATCACGCAAAGCCTCGGTCAAAGCATCCTGATCGCCGACTGGAATGAGCGTTCCCATGCCCTCTCGGATAATCTCGCCCGGCCCACCGCAGGGACAATCCGTCGAGATAGAGGGTACGCCACAGGCCAATGCTTCAAGCAGCGCATTGGGCAGTCCCTCATAATCGGATGTCAAAACAAATATCTTTGCCTTTTCGTAAATCGGAACAAGCTCTTGCGCATGACCTTCAAAGTGTACACGATTAGAAATGCCAAGCTGCTGTGCCAATTCCGACAGTTCTGTAAGCTGATTTCCTTCACCGTAGAAATACAAGTCATCTTCCAATGTCTCCTGCAAAGCTGCATAGGATTTCAGGAGAAGCTCACGCCGCTTGTTTTGCACCAAGCGACCAACGGAAATAATACCCCTTGGCCTATCACTGCGGCGGGCATTGAAGAATCGTTCTGCAACCATGTTGGGGATGATCCGCCCTTTTCGCTGAACAGGTTTGGGCATCCCACGCAATGCATCATGGGTCTGAAGAATGCATCCATCGGCGAAGGGATACAGCAAGCGCATAATCAAACGACTTGTCCTGCTGCGATACTCGGCCTTGGGATCATTACGGACAGATACAAAGCAACGGCAGGGTAGAAAACGAGAAGAGCACAGTAAGCGGAAATTATTTTCCCGCATAAAGGATACACACACATTCGGATTCTCTTGTTTAATGATCCGTCGTAAGGTTCTGCACCGCTGTAGGTTTTTTTTCAGCGTACCGGACCTTGATTCTTCTTGTTCCAGACTGATCCGTTTTATTTCCTCGGAAAGCACATACTCATGTTCCGCTGGAAAATTTGTTACAAATGTCACTACATAGTTAGCCTGCGCAAAGGCATTGGCTAAATTCACCATGACACGAGCTGCTCCACCACCACGAATGGTACTGATATAAAATAGTATCTTCTGTTTATTCATAAGACCTTCTGTTTCCTTCTTATATTAGTTCCTGTTACAAAGCTTAAAAAGCTTTTTATAGCACCGAAAGTGCGTCAAGAACTTATGAGACGGAATTTCACGATTTTTTATCTCAAACATCATGAAATTGCAACACCTCAGCGTTGCTCTTTCAGATAGAAATCAAATATTTCTATCTGAAAGCAGTATTAAACATCTATGTCCGGCAGCTTTTGCAGTTCACCCAAGCGCAGGTTCCAGCTTTCGTCCTTGAATTTTTGGAAGCCGCCCCAAGGGAAAAAGGTCATTTCGCCCACATAGACGCGGCCGTCCAAAATATAACAATCGACACGGACAAAGGGGATATCCCTGGAAAGGGTTTCGGCAATACGAATCATTTCCTCATAGCCTTCAGGCTTTTCGATTTGTGCATCGGGCACAGAGGGATAATCCAGCTCCATATCCGTTTTCACCCAATCTCTGTCATAGGAACCGCAGAAATGGGCCTTCGGCTTTCTTCCATCCTCTCTGGATACATTTTTCCAAACTAAGGTATACAAAAGCTTTCCGTTAAAGCAGTAATTTTTATAGTCAACAAGATTCTCGCCCACATACTCCTCTGCGAGAACGCAACGGGGAACATTCTTGTAGGGCCATTCCCTGCTTCGGACGAAATAGTCTGTTTTTAGCGTTTCTTTCAGTTCCTTTACCGCTTTTCTTCGGTTAAAACACGACTGATCCCGACATACGATCACACCGCCGGCATGATTTGCCTTCAGGACAAATTGATTCGGAAGCGTGTCAAAGGGGATATCCTCGGGTCGTTCCCATGCTCCCAGTAAGGGGATGGTATAACCCTCACCGCAGTGCTCCCGCACATGCTCCTTCATGCGATATTTATCGACCATCTTCGTATAGACGGGTTTGCGATCATAGAGCTTTCGCCAATTATTCTTTTCATTAAAGCTGCGGGGATCATCTAAATTAAGCTCACGGCCGAAGAGCTTTTTATACATACGCTTGAGGTACTCTTCGTCCGTCTGCCATGGACGGTAGCGCAATGCACGGGCGAGTTTACTTTTGTAAACTCGTAAATAAACGGCACGGAGAGGTGCTGCAATCCAGCGATATTTTGGATTTTTCAACATCTTTTTGCCTCGTTTCAGCAACACTTCACTTCGCCTCCTTCGTTAGAAAAATACAATTTTTCATAGGCGGAAATAATATCGGCAACACCAAAACGAGCACGCACCGAATCACGATTTTCCGCACCTTCTTGCATTGCACACTTGGCATCCATCGATAACAGCATACTTCCCTTTTCTGCGATTGCGGCACTGTCGCCGACACGAACCGTTCTGTCCGGTCGATCCAAAATCCGCGCCGCCTCGCCCACATCTGTGGTAATACACAGACAGCCGCAGGCCATGGCCTGTGCCAGTACATTGGGAAATGCCTCACTTGCCGAGTGAAGGACAAATAAATCACTACCCGCCATAAGTCTTGGTACATCATGGCGCAATCCTAAGAGGAACACATCTTTTCCTATGGTCAGTCCGTTTTCTTCACACAGAGCTGCCAGTTTTTCATTATCTTGTTTAATATCCGCACCACACAGCACCGCAACTACAGTTTCCTTTTCCTTCCGCAAAAGTGAAATTGCGCGTATAAAGGTAGGCGTGTCTTTGATCGGATGATATCGGGCGACGGAAAGCACAATCCTCTGCTCCGCACTAAGTCCCAGCTCATTTCGCAGGTCTTTGGCTGCTGCTTCATCTGGTTTATATTCCGCAATATCCACCATGTTGTCGAAAACAATGCCATTTTCATGCACATAGCCGGAAGCCTCATGGATTTCACGCGCCTTATCTCCATTGTAAGCAATGGCGGCAACCTTGTGGCTTCGCTTGGCGCAGAGCCGATTGACAAACAGTGTGGTCTTTTTGGTCAACCCGGGACTCAAGTCGCTGTGCCGCACATTCCACACAAGCCTTTTTACACGGGAAAAGGGCTTGAGTACATATCCCAACAGATTAGCATGGTACATCCAGCAACAAAGCACATCCGTTGGATGCTTACGCAAATAAGAAATGGCTCGAAAAAAGGAGGATAACGGCTTTTTGCCGAAGGATAGCTGCAACACATCAATTCCAAGGGAAGTGATGGCATCCTTATAATAGGGGCGCACCTCGGTCATACTGATTACTCGATGGATAACATTCGGGTTCTGACGATAACGGAGAATCTGATACAGCATCGTCTCTGCCCCGCCTTTAGCAAGACCATTAATCAAGTGTGTTACGGTTATTTTCACGAAAGATTCTCCCGATACCAAGCAATGGCTTCTGTCAGGCCACGCTCAAAATTATACTCCGGCGCATAACCAAGCAGGCGTTGCGCCTTGGAAATATCCGCATTGGAGTGCTTGATATCACCTGCACGGTCGGGGCCAAATTTGGGCTCGATATCTACACCCAGCGCAGCCGTCAGTGCGTTATAAATGTCAATTAAATATTCTCTGCCGCCGTAGGCAACATTGAACGCCTCACCGTGGGCTTCCTTGGGAGCCAGGCAAGCCTTCAAATTGGCCTCGATGACATTTTCGATATAGGTAAAGTCACGGCTCTGCTTGCCATCGCCGTTGATGGTGGGCTGTTCGCCCCGCATGAGCTGACGAATAAACTTGGGAATGACTGCCGCATAGGCGCCATCAGGGTTCTGTCTGCGGCCAAAGACATTAAAATAGCGAAGGCCGACCGTGGGCAGACCATAGTGACGGGTATATTGCTTCGCCCATTCTTCATCAGCGCGCTTGGTCAGAGCATAGGGGCTGAGCAGATTGCCTTCGATGCCTTCCCGCTTGGGCAAATTGGGCTCATCGCCGTAAACACTGGAGGAAGAAGCATAGACAAAGGTATTTACGCCGCACTGTCTGGCGGCTTCCATCATATTCACGGTTCCCGTGATATTATTGGCGCAGTAGAACAGGGGCATTTCAATGGAGCGGGGCACAGAACCCCATGCCGCCTGATTCAGTACATAGTCCACACCTTCACAGGCCGCCATACAAGTATCCAAATCTTTAATGTCGCCCTTAATAAAGGTGAAATTTGGGTTGGATTTGAAGGGTTCGATGTTGCTCTCCTGTCCCGTAGACAAATCGTCCAGACAGCGTACACGACAGCCCATCTTCAAAATAGCCTCACACAGATTAGAGCCGATGAAACCGGCACCGCCTGTAACCAAAAACAGGGTATCCGCAGGAAAATGCAGCTCGGAATATCCCATATTACAGCCTCCAATAGCAGTAACCTGCATCCTCGTAGTCCTTGCGATTCAACACGCCCTTGATATCCAGCAGGACCTTCTGACCATCAGCATACATGCCATCTAAATCCGCCTGCTTCAAGTTGGCAAAAGCCTCGTGAGAAACAGCCAGAATCACAGCATCCAAATCATGCAGTGCATCCTGTCCGGAGAAGCGCAGACCGTAGAGGCGTTCTGCCTCCTGTGCATCGGCAATGGGGTCGGCAACGATAGGCTCGATCCCGTATTCCCGCAGCTCCTTCACGATATCAAAGACCTTGGTATTGCGGGTATCAGGGCAATTCTCCTTAAAGGTAAAGCCCAAAATGGCAATTCTGGCACCCTTGATGTGCTTATCGGCAGCAATCAGGTTCTTTACGCAGCTTTCCGCAACATAGGCACCCATGCTGTCATTGATCCGACGGCCGGAAAGAATGACCTGCGAATGATAGCCCAGCATTTCTGCCTTATAGGTCAGATAATAGGGGTCCACGCCAATGCAGTGACCACCCACCAAACCCGGGAAGAACTTCAGGAAGTTCCACTTGGTGCCCGCAGCACGCAGGACAGACAGGGTATCAATGCCCATCTTATTGAAAATAATGGACAGCTCATTCATAAAGGCAATATTGATGTCACGCTGGCTGTTTTCAATGACCTTGGCAGCCTCGGCAACCTTGATGGATTCTGCACGATGCACACCTGCATCCACAACCAACTCATAAACCTTGGCAACACAATCCAGCGTTTCCTCGTCCATGCCGGACACAATCTTCGTAATAGTTTCCAAGCGATGCACCTTATCACCGGGGTTGATACGCTCGGGAGAGTAGCCCACCTTGAAGTCCACGCCGCAGGTCAAGCCGGATTCTGCCTCCAAAATGGGAACGCAGACCTCCTCCGTGACACCGGGATATACGGTGGACTCAAATACAACAATACTCCCCTTCTGCAAATTGCGGCCTACGATGCGGCTGGCACCTTCTACAGGAGCCAAGTCGGGGGTGTGATCCTCGTTGACGGGGGTAGGCACGGCGACAATATGAAACTTGGCCTGTTGCAGCATGGTTTCATCAGAGGTGAACTGTACCTTTGTATTGCGGATGGCCTCGTTACCTACCTCATTGGTAGGATCAATGCCGGAGCGGTACAGATTGATTTTCGCCTCATTGACATCGAAGCCAATCACCTTAACTTTTTTGGCAAATGCCACAGCGATAGGCATACCAACATAGCCAAGACCAACCAGAGAGATACTTTCCTCGCCGTTACAAATACGCTCGTATAAATGCTTCATTATTTTAACCCTTCTTTTTCTGAGATTATTCGATTGATTTCCTGCAAATAGGCATCTATCACAATTTGTCTGTCAAACTCTTGTTCCATTTTGCGTCGGCCGGCCTTTCCCATTGCCTCCCGTTCCCCATGGCTCATGGAAAGGAAGCGGACGAATTGAGCGTACAAGCTCTCAGCATTTTTCGCTTCGCAGGCCAAACCGCTTATGCCATCGTCAAATGTCTCCCGACAGCCGGGAACATTGGTGGCGATGACAGGTCGTCCTGTTGCGGCAGCCTCCAACAAGGCATTTGCTGTGCCTTCGTGATAGGACGGCAGTACGATACAATGACTATCAGCAAGCACGGAGTGAATCTTATCACGGTAACCAAGGTATTCTACACTACCGGTCGCACAGAGTGCATCTAACCTGTCACGGTAGGCAGAATCGCAATCTCCCAAGAAACGGAATTGCAACTTCGGCGTGTCCTTTACAAGTCGCTCAATTACTTCAAAAAGCTCCTCTACGCCTTTATCCTTAATCAGTCGCCCCACATATGTGAAGCACAATCCATTGGTCTCACTGGGATATGCCTCAGGGGAATGCTCCTGCAGGTTCACGCCGGAGCCGGGAATCAGACGATTTTGCGTCTTCTTGCGAATCACCTTCTGTTGCAAAAAGAACTCCCGATTGCTTGCATTTTGGAAGAATACACAATTCGCCCGTCCCAAACCAAGCCGCGTCAGAGACAAAACCAGCTTTCTCAAAAGGCCGGGATGTTCTATTGCATCTCCAAGACCTGTTACATTTGCTAAATACGGCGTCTTTCTGAGGCGGCAAGCCAAGCCACCATAGATATTGACCTTAACTGTATAGGTCAACACCACATCGGGACGAATCTGCTTCAATAAGGCTCGATATCGTCCGAAAAGCTTTAAATCATGGATCGGATTCGTGCCTCTCCCCTCAAAAGGCACATCTATTACTTGGCACCCTAAATCCACCAGCGCCTGTGGGCAGCGTGCCATACTTGCTGCGACATAAACGGAATGCCCTTCCGCAATCAAGCGCATCAGTAATTCCTTGCGAAGCAAAACCACATATGAATCGACATTCGCCAATACTAATACTCTCATCATCTCACCTCTGTGTACATAGTGCTGCCGTAAATTGTTCTCGAAAGCCCTAAATCCAGGAAGTATATTGCGCTTTCTTTAGGCTACCGCCTATTATGTATCGGAGTTCCTTTGTTGGTCTTAAAAACTACTTTCTGACCTTATTTTTCGGTTTGGATGCTCCACCTTCGGCATAGCCCCTTGCGTTTATGACCGCAGAAATCGTACCGAAGAAACAGCGAAGATCCATGGAAAAGCCATGACCGCTGTTCAGCTTTTTGGCATACTCACCGTCATATTCCGCCTTTTGTGCAATAGAAAGCTCATCTCGCCCCTTGATTTGCGCCCAACCGGTAAGTCCAGGCTTCACATCATTGGCACCGTAGAGATCCCGCTCCGCAATCAAATCCTCCTGATTCCAAAGGGCGGGGCGTGGCCCCACGAAGCTCATGCTTCCCAGCAAAATATTGCACAACTGCGGCAGCTCGTCAAGAGATGATTTTCTGATAAAGCGTTGCCAGCGGGAAAGTCGGTCATAGGCGCAGAACTGATGGGTCGGCACATCCGCCGGAACGGAGGTCGGCATGGAACGGAATTTCCAAATCAGAAATTCCTTCTTATGTATGCCGATCCGTCGTTGCTTAAATAAAACTGGTCCCGGTGAATCCATTTTAATGATAATGGCAATCACAAGCAAGGGCAAGGCCAAAAGGATAAGCCCCAAAAAGGAAACTATCACATCCAGCAACCGCTTGATAACATGCTTATACATAAGTCTCCTCCCGTCTTGCTTAACGGAAGCAAAGACGAAGCTGCTCTATCACATATTCCTGTTCCTCTGCCGTCATCTTGATATCCGAAGGCAGACATAGCCCACGGGCAAAGACATCCTCTCCCACACCCGTGGAGATGAAGTCCCGCTGCGCATAGACAGGCTGCATGTGCATGGGCTTCCAAATGGGTCGACTCTCTACATTGACCTTCTTCAGGCGGTCGAAAATTTCCATAGGAGTTATGGCTGCATCAGGATGAAGCAGGATACAAGACAGCCAGAAGTTCGGCTCTGTATCAGGCAAATAGGGATTCATTTCCAGAGGCAGCCCTTTCAGCCCTTCTGCATAACGCTCATAAATCCGCTTTTTCAAAAGACGATGCTCATCCAAATGGCGAAGCTGTCCCCTGCCGATACCGGCCACCACATTGCTCATGCGGAAGTTGTAGCCGATTTCCTCATGCTGATACCAGGGAACAGGCTGACGAGCCTGTGTAGACAAGTACACAGCCTTTTTGATGGCATCGGGATCGTCGCTCATAAGCATACCACCACCACTGGTGGTGATGATTTTATTGCCGTTGAAGCTGAATACAGAAAGCGCACCAAAAGAGCCACACTGCTTGCCCCGATAGGTAGCGGAGAGGGCTTCTGCCGCATCCTCCACCAAAATTGCATCATGGCGGCGACAAACCTCTAAAATCTCATCCATCTTGGCAGGGGTGCCGTATAGGTGCGCCAAACCAACGACCTTACATTCAGGATATTTGCGGAAGCCTTCCTCCAAAGCCTCGGGGCTCATGTTCCAGGTTTCGTACTCGGAGTCTACAAAAACCTGTACGCCACCTAAATAAGAAATGGGATTCACCGTAGCGGCGAAGGTCATATCACTGCACAGAACCACATCCCCGGGCTTCACGCCGGCTAACTTATAGGCAAGAAACAGTGCCGATGTGCCGCTGACACAGGCCGCAGCAGCCTTTGCCCCGACAAACTCAGCCATTTCCCGCTCAAACGCATCTACATTTGCACCCAAGGGTGCAACCCAGTTGGTATCGAAAGCCTCTTGAATAAATTCCATTTCCTCGCCATGCATGGTGGGTGTGGAGAGCAATATCTTCATGATGCACCTCAAATTATGCTTTATACTTATATGCGTCCTTTTTATAGTATCCCTTCTTGTAATAGCCACGCTTTCCGCTGTTTGCGCGGTTGCGCACTACTCCAAGAACGCGGCATTCACTCTTCTTTAGCTGGTCCAAAACTTCCTGCGCTTTGCTGGCACGCACCTTCGCGTTGCCAAGCACCAGAACCGTGCCGTCGCATTTGGTTGCAATAACGGCTGCATCAATGACCAGACCCAAAGGCGGCGTATCCACAATGATATAGTCATAGACCTTTCGGGCTTCTGCCAACAGCTTGGCAAAGAAGTCGCTGTTCAACAGCTCCACCGGATTAGGAGGATACTTGCCCGCAAAAATCAGATGCAGACCGGCATACTGAGTCGCATAAACGCAATCCTCGAGCTTGCTCTGACCAACCAAGACCTCGCTCAGACCATTGAAATTCTTGGCGGTCGTATTTCGACCTGCCATAACGCTCTTTCGCATATCCGCATCAATGACCAGCACTTTTTTGCCCAGCTCCGCAAAGCTCTTGCCAATTTGCAGAGAGACCATGGTCTTACCGTCGTTCTCGTTACAGCTTGTAAAGGCAATCACCTTGACTTCCTGACCGCAGAACTGAAGATTGGTGCGAAGCACCTTGAAGGCTTCCTGCGTAAAGAAATCATTTTCGCCAAGGAGCTTTAATGTTACTGTTTCCATGATTTAGTCCTCCTTGCCGTAGGGCTTGTTTTTTCCGTAGCCCTTATATTTGTAGTAAGCACGCTTCTTACTGACCTGATCTGCATTGGGAATATCACCAAGTACACTCAGTCCGAGGTAACGCTTGATATCCTCTTCCGTCCACAGACGGTCATCGGTCACATAAGTGATCAGCATAATCAGGTACGCAACAACCGCTGCCACGATTCCCACAAGAATATAGGTGGAAAGACCGGTCTGATTGCAGGGGTCAGGATTCAAAATGCCATACTCGTAGAGGTTGACCTGCTGGAAGCCCATGGCTTCTGTGATTTTTTTCTGACCTTCTTCGCAAATAGCATCTACAATGCGCTTGGCATTTTCTGCCGTATCTGCTTCTACCGTAACCTTCAGGATTCGGGTATTGTCAGGATTAGAAGTGGAGATAGAATTGGAAAGCTCCCGATAACCTTGTGTCAACTGTAGCTCGGCAATGACATGGTCAATCACGGAATGACTTTTCAACAAAGATGTGCAGTCATTGACCACATTCAGGGCCATGGTAAAGTCATAATACTGGCTATTGCTGCCCCCTGCTTCCTCGCCATTCTGACGAAGAATATACAAGGTTGCAGTAGACTCATAGCGCGGGACATAGGTGGCCTCACGCAAGGCCAGCAAACCACCGGCACACAATCCGGCGACTAAAAAGATGACCCACCATCGCTGTACAAACAAATTCCACAATTCTCGCAAAGTAACTACCTTTGCATTATTCGTATCATTCATTTCAAAGCTCCAATTCCTATAGTATTTAACTGATCCGCAAAGAAAAGGCGTTTTGCGTGGCTCAAGCACAGGTGCTCGGCGTACTCCTCTCCCCAGCGTTTCTTTATGTATGTATAACAATCAGATATCCCCGGCGGTTCGGATTTGCAGTTGTGGGCATCGGAAGCGACAAAATCTGCCAAGCCCTCCCGCAGTATGGCAATGCTTCGACGCCGTACGCAAATGCCGTAGCCGCCTAAAGGCGCGCGGGCATCCACCTGGATCAGCACGCCCTTTTCCCGCAGGGACCGAATCGTTCTCAGGTTTCTGTTCAAACGGTGATAACGCTCTGCATGGGCAAGGACGGGCACATAGCCACTGTTTAAAAGTCGCTCCAACGCTTCGACAATGAATTTAGAATCCTCATCGGAGGTAAAGTCAACCAATATATAACGGCCATTGTTCAGTGTGCGGCAGAGGCCCTCACGCAACCAGCCCTCACAGCCATTGTGGTAGCGCAGCTCGTTACCCAAGGCCAGATGCAGGTCCGGAAAACGCTCCGTCACCATTGCTTGCAGCAGAGAAAAGCTCTTATCAATTTTATCACGATTCTCACCAAAATAACCGGGATGACAGTGGGGTGTAAGCAGTAGATACCTTGCGCCGTCTGCGTAAGCGGCCTCTACCATGGCGAGCATTTCTGCCTCGCTCTTGGCACCGTCATCCACTTTAAAAAGTGCATGGATATGAATATCTGCGAAATACATAAAAAAATCCTTTCGGGAATGCGTTTACTTCATTGTACGCCATAGACCGCCCATTTTCACAGTCATATTATATCACACGCATTTAATTGTTTCAATAGTCTTAACGACTTTTTTAAAGTGGAAAAAAGTTTTTTCAGGTTCGTTCATCGTTCTTCGCCATCCGTTTTGCACAAAGAGCCGGAAAACTTGACAAATGTTCCCTCTCCTGTTACAATAATGCCGAAAATGAGGTGATGCAATTTGCTGCAAGAATACCTTCTGCAACGAAGCGAAGCCGCCGTTGCTTTCTCCGGCGGTGTAGATTCCGCCTATCTGCTCTATGCCGCTTCCCGGTGGTGCAAACGGGTAAAAGCCTATTATGTGAAAACTCCCTTTCAGCCCGCTTTTGAGCTGGAGGATGCTTGCCGCCTTGCGGAAGAACTGTCCGTTCCCTTGAAAATTCTCTCCTTCGATCCATTGCAGGATGCGTGCATCACGAGAAATGACAACCGTCGCTGCTACTATTGCAAACAGCGTATTTTTACTGTTATTCGGGAAGCAGCCTTGGACGATGGTTTCTCTCTCCTGTTCGACGGCAGCAATGCTGATGATTCCCCCGCAGAACGCCCCGGAATGCAAGCACTTGCGGAGCTGTCAGTCTGCTCTCCCCTGCGGGAATGCGGATTGCATAAGGAGGAAATCCGCCGTTTAAGCTACGAAGCAGATCTCTTTACTCACGACAAGCCCGCTTACGCCTGTCTGGCTACCCGCATTCCCACGGGTGAGGAAATTACAAAAGAGAAATTGGCACAAACCGAGCGCGCAGAGGACTTTCTTGCGCAGCTCGGCTTTCGGGATTTTCGCGTGCGCCTGTTAAACGGTGCCGCACGGATTCAAATTTGTGAAGCACAGCTTCCTTTGCTCTTGGAAAAGCAGGGTGAGCTGTTGGCAGAGCTGAAAAAGGACTACAGCAGCGTTCTGCTGGATATGGAGTGGCGCAAATGAACGAAGTCAAAACCATCTTAACCGCCCTGAAAGAGGGCAGGCTTTCCGTAGACGAAGCCGTGCAGCAGCTCAAGCTACAGCCTTTTGAGGATTTGGGCTACGCCAAGGTAGACCTGCACCGCAAAGTACGGCAAGGAACTGCCGAGGTCATCTACGGAGCCGGTAAAACTGCGGAGCAAATACTTGGGATTGTGCGAAAAATGGAGGAAAACGAGCAAAAAACCGTTTTAATTACCCGTCTTTCTCCCGAAAAAGCGGAAATTATGCAAAAAGAGCTCGCTTTTTCCTATCACCCTGTGGCGCAGCTCGGTTTGGTAGGCTCACTCCCTGCTCCCGACGGCTTGGGGACGATTTTGGTAATGACCGGCGGTACCAGTGATATACCCGTTGCCGAGGAAGCTGCCCTCACTGCCGAAGTACTGGGAAATCGGGTACAGCGGCTGTACGATGTGGGGGTGTCGGGCATTCACCGCCTGCTATCCCATATGGAGGATATTATGTCTGCCTCGGTGATCATCGCCATTGCAGGCATGGAAGGAGCCCTGGCCAGTGTGATCGGAGGTTTGGCTGACTGCCCTATCATCGCCGTGCCTACCAGCGTGGGCTATGGTGCCGCCTTTGAGGGCATGGCCGCACTGCTGTCTATGCTCAACTCCTGTGCAAGCGGCGTGGGAGTGGTAAACATCGATAACGGTTTTGGAGCCGGCTACCTGGCGGCAATGATCAATCACATGGAGGCAAAAGGATGAAGCTATTATATTTGGATTGCGCGATGGGTGCCGCTGGTGATATGCTTACTGCAGCCCTGTGTGAGCTGCTACCTGACCCTGATGCGTTTATTGGAGAAATGAACCAAATCGGTTTACATGGTGTTGAAATCCGCAGGGAAAAATCGGAAAAATGCGGAATTCAAGGCAGCCATATCTCTGTCCTTGTACACGGTGCAGAGGAGGATGAGCATCACCATTCTCATAGTCATTTGCACGACATCCACCATGAGATTTCCCATCTTCGTATTCCTGACAGCACCAAGGAAAAGGTCTGCGAGGTATATCGCCTGATTGCGGAAGCGGAAAGCAAGGTTCACGGTGTCCCCGTGAAGCAGATTCACTTCCACGAGGTAGGCTCACTGGATGCACTGGCAGATATCACTGCCGTATGTCTGCTGATGGAACGCCTGCAAGCAGATAAAGTCATCGCCTCCCCTGTTCATGTGGGCAGCGGTCGAGTACGCTGCGCCCACGGACTTCTTCCTGTGCCTGCTCCCGCAACGGCAGAGCTTCTCAAGGGAATCCCCTGCTACGGCGGAGAAATCAAGGGTGAGCTGTGTACTCCTACGGGTGCCGCTCTGCTGAAATATTTCGTTGACAGCTTTGGCCCCATGCCAACCCTGCGCACGGAAAAAATTGGCTACGGAATGGGCAAAAAGGACTTCCCTGCTGCAAACTGTGTCAGAGCTTTGCTGGGAAATACTGAAAACAACGATGAGGAAATTTTAGAGCTGTGCTGTAATTTGGATGATATGACCCCCGAAGCCATTGCCTTTGCTGCGGAGAAATTGCTGGACGGCGGTGCTTTGGATGTCTACACCATCCCTATCGGAATGAAGAAATCCCGCCCGGGAACCATGCTCTGTGTCTTGTGCAGAGAGGCGCAACGGGAAGCACTGTTACAACTATTGTTCCGCCATACCACGACCTTGGGTGTAAGGGAGCAGCATTTCAGGCGAAGCAATCTGCAACGGGAGTGCAAGCATATCCCCACGCCCTATGGGGAGATTCGCCGCAAGGATAGCCGTGGTTATGGCGTAGTACGGCAAAAATATGAATATGAGGACTTAGCGAGAATTGCACGAGAGAATCATCTTTCTCTCCATGAGCTATTGGAACAGCTCCCATAAAGGAAAAATCACTCCGCACAGCTTCGTGCGGAGCGATTTTTATGCTCAAATGCAGAATGTTTACAGGTATTGTACAATTTCAGGAGAATTTCCGTTTTAGTTGAGAACGATTTTCGTTCTGACTCAAAACGGAAAGGACATGAAACATGAAGATTCAACACAAGCTGACACTGGACCTACAACAGCGAACGAACCCACCTGTACTGCATCTGAAGCAAGGCGATTGTATGACGCGGGAGCTGCTTCTCACGCTGACCAATGATGGCACCGTGTGGACGCCACCGGACGAAGCCGTCATTTACCAAATCGCCTACTGTAAGATGGATCGCAGCGGCGGCTGCTACGACGCTCTGCACGATGGCACCCCAGCCTGCACTTCAGAAGGCGATCAGCTTCTTGTGCAGCTCCACCCTCAAATGCTGACGGTTTCCGGCTTTGTCATTTGCGAGCTGAGAATGCTCAATGATCTGGGCGCACGGTTAAGCACATTCTCCTTCTTTTTGGATATTGAGCCTACCGCTATATCGGGTGTGAAATCCGCAGACTACTACCGATTCACCAGTCTGGAACAGCTTCGTAACGAGATTGGAAACCTGAGCACGCTGCAAACCGAAGACAAATCCTCTATTGTCGCCGCACTGAATGAAATGTTTGGCCAAACCAAGAGGCTGCCTGCCAGCGGCGGCAACGCTGACACGGTTAACGGAAAAACGGCGGAAGAAATTCAGCAAGAGGCTGTACTTTCAGCGATGAAGTCCATGGTTCTCATGCTGGAGAATGCTAAAGAGAGCGGTGAGTTTGACGGTGAAAAGGGTGATAAGGGTGACGACTATGTTTTGACCGAGGCAGACAAAGCGGAGATTGCGGCACAGGCGGCAAACACGGCCACGACAGCAGCAACAGAGGCAGCTACCACAGCAGCAACAGAGGCAGCTACCACAGCGGCAACGGCGGCGGCAGTTACGCAGGTGGCGCAGGAGCAAGCACAGTTTGCGGCGGGCATCGACCTCGGTACACCCGTCAAAAAGAAAATGCTTACAGCAGACGGAACGATCAAAGACATAGGGAACAGCTATATGTGGATTGTGGAAACACCTGTTATCCCGGGTGCTCCCTATCATATCCGTGCTTGCGCCTGCTACACTTACTGTTTTTACGCGATTGCAGATGCAAACGGTGCTGTCATAGCAAAGGAAAGGGCGGAAGAAGCGGATTTCAACACTTACAGTCAAATCGAAAAGACACTTATCATGCCTGCCAACGCCGCCACGATGCGTATTGCATACTACACAGACGGATTTGAAGCGGGTTATATTCGCTACGGCTATCCCAATATCGGAAGTCGCTTTGCCGGTAAGAAATGGACGGCATTAGGCGACAGCCTGACAGCAGAGAGTGACCGCACGGATATTCTCTATCACGGCTACATCGCTGCCGAGCTGGGTCTTGTGGTGACGAACAAGGGACAAGGCGGCACAGGTTTCAAGAATCGGGACGACGAAAACGTTGCCTTCTATCAGAGAGCACAGGGGATTTCCACCGATGCGGATATCGTCACCATCATGGGCGGCGCAAACGATGTTAATCTCACTACTGTTGAAATCGGCAATGTGACGGACACGGGCACGGACACCATATGCGGCTGTATCAATACCACGCTGGATAATGTCATCAACCTGTTTCTGAACGCTGGGAAGGTTCCCAAAATCGGTGTGATCACTTCTCCGCCTACGCAAACACAATTACCCTCTATCCCTGATTGCAGGTTAGCGCAAATCTCCGATGCCGTAATTGAGATTTGCCGTCTCAGGAGCATTCCTTGCTTGGATTTGTTCCGCAAATCGAATCTCCATCCCGATTTGGAGGCGTTCCGCAATTTGGTATACACCAAGGATGTGAAGGAAGACGGCACCCTTGAGGGCGTACACCCCAACGAAATCGGACACCGCATGATGGCAAGCATCATCAGACCGTTTATTGAAACTTTACTGTAAGGTTATACGACAGGGGCTGTCTCAAAACGAATGAGACAGCCCCTTTGTTTTCAATCCTGATCCCGCACGACTTCCTCGGGAGGATGATCCAGCTGAGAAGGATTGCGAGCAATCTTATGGAAATATTTCAGTACGGCGGCATAATAGAAGCCGTCCACCGTGCGTTCGTCTGTATTCAAAACGATATCCACATAGCGTCGTGTCACCAATTCGCCGTTGGAATCCATCTCCGATTTACGGTATTTGCGGCCAAAGGCCAAAAACAGAGGCAAATTACCAAAATCGTATAGGTGATGAACAATGGGCGGAATACCCAAAGAACCCATAGAGGTAAAAATCACAGAGCCGTGGAAGGGACTCAGCTCCAACAAGAATTTCGGCAGCTTGCCGAAATAGTCGGCCACCTTCAAACACCAAACCGTAAATTTCAGCAGCAGCCCGGGAATACAGGAAAGTACCCCTGCCAAGGCATCAAAGCTGCTGTCCTCCTCGGAGGTTTTCACCTCTGTAATAAGAGCGTTGAGCTTATGATACACATCCACAGCCGTATCGCGTACATTCAGGTGCAGCTTGATGGTGGTTTCCTCACCGTCCGTAGCCATATCTTTTTTGAGTGTCATGGTGAATGCCACATCTTCATCCCGCTGGAACACACGCTGGCCGGAGAAGAAGCGGTTCAGACCGGGGTATTTGGCAACACAGCGTACATAGGATGCAAGGAACACATGCATCAAGCCGAAGCCATCATAGCCCTCCAGTCGCTTCTTGTGAATATAGCGTTCTACGGCGGTGATTTCAACCGTGTCTTGAATACTGTTACTGGCACCCACGCGGTTAGGCATAAAATAGCCTGCCAGCAGATTCATTCCACCTACGGAGCGCAGCAACCGACCGTCGGAGCGGTCGCCCCAGGTGGGGTGATACTTATTGTCCTTGAACACCGTCATGGCAATGCTGATCAGCAGCAAGGCCGCCGCCATAAGCAGATTCGCCAGCTTGCCGCACCAATCCGCAGTAAAGGCTGCACCGGCTTCTACGCAAAAATCGTAGGTCAGCAGACCCACAGGGATAGTCGCAAACAGGGGCAAGAACAAATTGCGCTTGAATTTGCCTGTCAAAATCAGACGGACAAAGATGTACAGAATCAGATAAAGAAGCCAACACAGAACCACATAACGCAGAGAGGCAAACAGGCGGTAGCTGCCGCCAAGAGCATCGATCAAGCTCGGTTCATTTTGCAAGCGGAGGTACCAATCCAGCGCAATTTGTCCGAAATAAACACAGCCCCAGAACACGGGCTTAGTCACCCGATAAAATTCCTTCTGTCCCCGCACAAGCACAATAAAGCAGAAGCCAAGACAGACCCAAACAGGCAAAACTGTCTGAAACCAGAGGTTCACCGTAGTCAGCTCCTCACTTCGGCTTGCAGCAAGAATCAACAGCACCGCCGCAACCAAAGTCATAGCAGCTGACAGCCATGTCAAAGGGTTCCTTCGGCTGACATAGTATCTTATCGCTTTCATAAATACCTCCCTCTATTTTTTATTGCAAACGCAGTTCTTGCGTCATTTCTGTTACATGCGTGACGAAATCACTGTTTACATCCGTGTAACGCTTGAGTTTCCCCTTCGCTTCCTTCCGCTTTTTCGTAAATACACCACAGAAGCGCAAGCCCCAGGACAGAGGAAGCAGCGCAGGGCATTTCAGCATTCGGGGGTAAACGATGCGCATTTCCTCCAAGGGCGGGAAAAAGAAACGGCGAAGTCGCTTGCGCCTTGCCTGCGCTGCCTGCTCAGGCTGCTTCACAGCGCGGGCATCCATAATGCGGCTGTCACCGTAAACGCCCGCCTCCATGATATAATCTGTGAGCTTTTCATCCATCTCGCTCAGTTTCCCTGTTTCAAACCAAGCACATGCAAGAGCCAAAAGGCGTCGTTCAAAGCCAAGCAAGCCGATTTTTTTCAGCATGGCTTCTGCCTTTTTCGCATTAAAATCTGAAGGTGCCGTTTGCCGATAAAGGTACAAATCTATCACAGGTCGCACACCACAGCCGTAACGGGTAAAGTGCTTGGCCATATGCGCAACCATGTAGGCATAGAAGAATTCCTCCGTCAGGAGCCGCTCACAGCTTCCCTCGCGAACAGGACGGCTGTGCTGCCATACCTCCTGAAAGAAACCGTGGAATTCCAGCTTGTCATCAAAAAGGCGCCGGTGCATTTCAAATTCCACCGGATTTTGCAGATAATTGAGGGTCGTGCCGGCATCCCCCTCGAAGCTGTAGCCCAGCTCCAGCATTTTCTCATGGATGCGTGCCTCATCACCGTCAAACAAAATATCTATATCGCAGCTCGTACGCCAAACGGCTTGGGGATAGAACTGCCGCATACGGGTACCCTTGAGCAAAATATAGGGAATCTTCTCCCCTTCCAGCATGGCAATCACCTGCTGCAAGGACTTTTCCTGATGGGCATGCTGCACCGCTTCGATGGTTTCTATGCGGTGGAAATGTTCGATATAGCGGGCCTCGGGCATGGTCTGAGATGTTTGCAGTCCTGCCCAAAACAGACCTGAAATGGATTGGGATTTGCACATCCGACACACAAACACCCAGTCCACCGGTTCTTCCGGCAGCACCGCACGACCAAAGAGCGCACGATTCACATTATTTAAAATCAAATATGGGATTTTCATCGCTTGCTCCTTACTTTTTTCTCCATACCATGCGGTTGACAACACCTGTATAAGATTGGATGAATTTTACAACCTTGTCAGACACATTTAAGTCCATATAATCCGGCGTGGGTATACCCAAATCGCCCGCCTCGTTCATGGCGACTGCCGTTTCTACCGCCTGCAAAACCTGCTCGGTAGTAATACCCGCCAAAAGGAAATTGCCCTTATCCATGGCCTCGGGACGCTCTGTGCTGGTGCGAATGCACACCGCGGGGAACGGCTTGCCGACAGAAAGGAAGAAGCTGCTTTCCTCAGGCAGTGTGCCGCTATCGGACACCACTGCGAAGGCATTCATTTGCAAGTGGTTGTAATCATGGAAGCCCAAGGGCTTGTTCTGCCGCACACGGGAATCGAATACAAAGTTCCGTTCCTTGATGAACTTGGCACTTCTCGGGTGGCAGGAATAGAGAATGGGCATATCATACCGCTCTGCCAGCGCATTCACCGCATTCATTAGAGAGAAGAAATTTTCCTCTGTGTCAATATTCTCCTCCCGATGGGCAGAGAGCAGAATATACTTTCCCTTCTCCAAACCCAAGCGGGACAGTACATCGGAAGCCTCGATTTGCGGCAGATTTGCCGTCAGAACCTCCGCCATGGGAGAGCCTGTGACATAGGTGCGCTCTCTCGCTGTGCCCTCGGCATTGAGGTAACGACGGGCATGCTCTGAATAGCACAAATTCACATCGGAAATATGGTCTACGATACGGCGGTTTGTCTCCTCGGGCAGACACTCGTCAAAGCAGCGGTTGCCCGCTTCCATGTGGAAAATGGGAATATGCAGCCGCTTGGCGGCAATGGCAGACAGGCAGGAATTGGTATCCCCTAAAATCAGCAGGGCATCGGGCTTCTGCTCCACCATCAGAGCGTAGGACTTTGCAATGATATTGCCGATGGTCTCACCCAAATCCTTACCCACTGCATTGAGATAGGCATCCGGCGCACGCAAGCCCAGGTCCTCAAAGAACACCTGATTCAGCTCGTAGTCATAGTTCTGACCCGTATGCACCAAAATCTGCTCAAAATAACGGTCACATTTCTTGATTACCGCAGACAGACGGATGATCTCCGGTCTTGTGCCCACAATGGTCATTAGTCTTAATTTTTTCATTTCAGACCTCCAGAAAATAGGTGTCGGGCTTATTGGGATCAAAGCATTCGCTCGCCCACATAAAGGTCACCATATCCGTATCGCCTAAATTTTCAATATTATGGGTATAGCCCGTAGGGATGTCCACAACTTCCAGCTTGTCTCCGCTGACGAAGTATTCCAAAATCTCATCACTGTGGATTTGACGGAAGCGAATCACGCCCCGTCCGCTGACGACTAAGAACTTTTCGTTCTTGCTGTGGTGCCAGTGGTTGCCCTTGGTGATACCGGGCTTGGAAATATTTACACTGAACTGTCCCCGCTCAGCGGTGCGGATGATTTCCGTAAAGCTGCCCCGTGCATCTACATTCATATGCAGAGGATAGGAAAACTCTTCCTTTGGCAAATAGGAAAGATAAGTGGCATAGAGCTTTTGGGTCAGTGCATCAGAGGTATCGATCACCTCGTTTTTGCTGCGGCTGTCCCTAAAGGATCGAATCAGCTCTTCCATACGACCCAAGGTAAGACGATGCTCCACGGGAACAACGCAGAAGTCCCCTTCTCTATGAGGCTCCCCTTGCAGGGCGCAGAGCATTTCATCCACCAAATCATCAATGTAGACCAACCGCAGCTCCACGGCGGGGTCGTTAATTTGAATGGGAAGTCCGTGGGCAATATTATGGCAAAAGGTGGCTGTAACAGAATTGTAATTAGGTTTGCACCACTTGCCAAAGAGATTGGGGAAGCGGTAAATGAGAATGTCTGCCCCTGTGCGCTCACCGTAAGCCCGAAGCAAGCCCTCCCCTGCCAGCTTGCTCTGACCGTAGGGATTATCCAGCTCCGCTTGAATGGAAGAGCTGAGCATCACAGGACAGGGATTCCCCTCCAATGCATGGAGCAGGGTATCCGTGAAACCGAAATTCCCCTCCATAAACTCTGCCTGCTCCTTGGGACGATTCACGCCAGCCAAATGGAACACGAAATCACAGTCCTTTGCCCATTCGTTCAACTGCGCAGGCTCTGTATCCAAATCGTATTCATAAATGGTCAAGTCTGAAGAAATATTGCGACTTCTGTCCTTACCCTCAGCGATATTCCGCAGGGTAGACACCAAATTTTTGCCCACAAAGCCCTTGGCACCTGTCACTAAAATCTTCATGTCTTGCTCTCCCATGCCGCCAGCTCCTCACGGATATATTGCAGGCTCAGAAGTTTTTCCTTTACCTGTTCCACTGTCAGAAGGCGGGTATTATCGGAATTGAACTCCGTCAGGGGGTTGCGCTCCACATCTCCCACACGGAAATATTTGTCGTAATTCAAGCCGCGCTTGTCGCTGGGCACACGATAAAAGCTGCCTAAGTCCTCAGCGTTGGTACATTCCTCGTTGGTAAGCAGCGTTTCAAACATCTTCTCGCCGTGGCGAATGCCGATTACCTTGATTGCCTGCTCGCTGCCAAAGAGCTCTGATACTGCCTGCGCCAGCACGCCAACGGTGCAAGCCGGTGCCTTCTGCACCAAAATGTCGCCGGAAACGCCATTTTCAAAGGCAAACAGCACCAAATCCACAGCCTCGTCCAAGCTCATGATAAAGCGGGTCATATTGGGCTCCGTAACGGTAATGGGCTTACCCTCGCGAATCTGCTCGATCCAAAGGGGAATGACAGAGCCGCGGGAACACATGACATTGCCATAACGGGTGCAACAGATTTTCGTTTTTTCAGGAGAAACCGTACGGGACTTTGCCACTACCACCTTCTCCATCATGGCCTTGCTGGCACCCATGGCATTGACGGGATAAGCCGCCTTGTCAGTGGACAGGCAGATCACCGTCTTAACGCCCGCATCAATGGCAGCCGTCAGCACATTGTCTGTGCCAATGATATTGGTTTTCACTGCCTCCATGGGGAAAAACTCGCAGGAGGGCACCTGCTTCAGAGCCGCCGCATGGAAAATATAATCCACTCCATGCATGGCATCCCGTACGGAGGTCAAATCCCGTACATCTCCAATGAAAAATTTAATTTTTTCGCTTTGTTCCGGCATCTTTCGCTGGAACTCATGGCGCATATCATCCTGCTTCTTTTCATCACGGGAAAATACACGAATTTCCCCGATATCCGTTTCCAAAAAACGGTTCAGCACCGCATTGCCAAAGGAGCCTGTGCCCCCCGTGATCAGCAGAGTTTTTCCGGTAAACAGTGACATTGTACTTCCTCACTTTATCTTTTTTAACAGTTGACCGACTCTGTGCCGATGGGGCAGCAAGAGGGTCAGCCCGAAAAATGCCATAAAAACTGCGACTTTTCCCGCAAACAGCAGGAAACCGCCCTGTCCCACCAATCTGTCAAAACAAATCAGTGCCACCGTTCCAACAGCCAGAGGCGCGAGGTTGAAACGGATGATGTGGTAAAAAATCCGTAAAACATTCAGCCTGAGTTTTTTGTAGTAATAGATATTCAAGCATATCAGGCTGGAGAAAATGACGCTAACAGAGGTCCCGATGGCGGCAGCATAATAGCCGTAGTATTTCGTGCCGAAATAGCTGATCAGGAAGTTAAGTATCACTCCTAAAATCAGCACCGCCGTGCGGAAGCCCAAAAGATTTTTTGCTCGCAAAATGGAAAGGCACACATTTTGGCTCAGCTCCCAAATGCTGGGTATCATAAAAATCATGGAAATAACCCAAACATCCCTGTACCCCTCACCTAATTGGTCAAACAGCCACAAATATGTAAATTCCTTTCCAATGACTGCAAAACCGCAGACCGCAGCACCTAAGACGGCAAATTGGATTCGTCCCGCTTGAATGACAAGGTTCTCCATGCCGCGATGGTCTGTGCCCTTGGTCAGCTCGTTCGTGACCGTAGGAAGCATGACTCCTGAAATGGCGCAGGAAAGCTGCTGGAACATGCCGAAAATGGTCAGACCGAAGGAATACACAGAAACCGCTATTGTACCAATCAGGGAGCCAATCAGAACATTATCCAAATTGGTATTGATCTGCGCAGTCAGGGATTGCACGAACATCATACCTGTGTACAAAGACGATTCCTTGAAAATGGTTTTGTCAAAATAGGAGTAGCGAATCCGCAGTTGCAAGCGGAACACCAAATACAGCACCTCGGAAAGAATGACAATGCTTGTAATCAATACGGAAATCGTCATCACCGCTACAGCACTTTTCCAGATGGGCAGAATCACAACATAGAGAAGTGCGCGTAAAAACAAGGTCGCAATTTTCAAACCGTTGGAAAATACGAAACGATTCAAGCCGCTGATGATGCCGTTGATCACATTCTCGAACATGCTCAAAAGCAATGACAGCGCGGAGAGAAGGAAGACCTCCTTTGCGCGGCTCAGCTCCGCAGACGAAAAACTGGCCCCGTAGAGGCTGTCCAAGCGGAAATACAGCACCGTGCACACCAATGCCATAACCAAAGACAAGCCGGCTACCTGCAAAAGACCCATAGCCGAGAAATTGGAACACTCCTTACGGTTGCCTTCTGCATTGAACTTTGCAATATATCTCTGCATCGTTCCACCGATGCCCAGATCCAGCACAACCATAGAGGCTGTCAGAGAGCCGATGGTTTTATATACGCCGTACTCCGCGTTTCCCAGCATGCCAAGCATATAGGGCGCAATGACCAAACCATAGACGGAATTGCAGATAATCAAAATATAGGAAAGCAGGGCTCCCCATTTGACTTCTTTTTTCAAGCTCTCACCTCAGCAATGCGTTTACTTCAAAATTCTCTCTGCCATAGCTGCATAGGAAAAGGCATTTCGGCCCAAAGCACGGGCCTTTTCCTGCATTTCACGATAAGCTGTCGGATTTTCCGCAAGACTGCGGATTGCCTTTTGCAGCTCTGATACGCTTTCGCCATTCACGAGCAAGCAGTTACCGCCCAAATCCACATGTTCCATACCGTGTCTGCGGCTGAAAATCGCCGGAACACCGCAGGCACAGGCTTGCTCCCACATAACCGAGTGGGAACCGGGAAATACGATCAGGTCAGAGGAAAGGAAATAGTCATAGACCTTCTCCGAGGGCAGCCAACCAATCAGACGGACAGCAGAGTGTCCCTCGTATTGCTGCAAAACCTCTTTCATTTCTGCATTCGGTGTACCAAACACAAGCAGCTTGATTCTGTCCGAGTTCAGCTCCGTCACTGCCTGTAATAATACATCGATTTTCTTTGCCGCATCGATTCGGCCACCGGAGACAAGAAGGAAATCCTCTTCTCTGATGCCGTGCTTGCTTCTAAGCTCCCGACGAAGGATCGATGCTTTTTCAAAATTGATATGTTCATCATCGGCTCCCATGGGTAGCAGCCCACACTTTTCCCGGGAAATGTGAAAAATGCGTTGCTGATACTCCACTCTGCCGGGAGTCACGCCGTAAACTTTCTCATAAATGGGCTGCATCCGACGATTCACAGACCGATAAGCCGCAAGGAGCAGCCGTCCCTTTATCCCCGTCAATGCGGGGGCGTTAAATTCATCTAAATGATTGTCGGCAATCACACGACAATCGGGACGAAGCTTTTTCACATACCGCCGAAGTTGCAAAACCGAGGGGTTGGACAGACCGTGGACCATGACAAAATCCGGTTGCAGCTCCCGAAGCAAGTCGTAAATTGGATAACGGCGCACGATTCGACTGATTTTATCACATAGGATCTGACTGTATTCCAAACGAATAATATGCTGTCCGTCGGGCAAATCGTAACGCCCGCAGGGGGTTGTTACGATGGTACCGTTTTCATGCTTGCGATTGCCGGTAATGACCGTCACCTCATGCCCCTGCTTGCGATGATATTTCCCCAGCAGATTTTCCTGATAACCCCACAAATCCGTGTAGGGTGCTTCAAGACACAGATGCACGATCCTCATGTTCCAATCTCCCTGTAGATTTCCAGCAGTGTCCTTGCATTTTTCTCCCTATCAAACAGCTCGGCAGCACGCAGACGGCTGTTTTCGGAGAAACGAAGTGCTAAGGCCTCTTCTTCAAACAATCTGCTGACATAATGCGCCAGCATATAGGGCGCATCTGAGGGATAGAGGAAGCCCTCCTTCCCATCGCAGAGCAGGTCCTTTACACCACCCACATCCGATGCCACTACGGGCACGCCCAAAAGCATGGCCTCTCCCACAGAATTGGGAGAATTTTCAATAGACGAGGGAGAAAGAAACACATGGCTGCGCAAAAACTGTGCGCACATTTCCTCCTCGGACAAACTGCCTAAAAAATGTACTCGCCCCTGTAAGCCATATTCGCGAATCAGTTTTGCCAAATATCGCTCATAACTGCTGTAGCGCAAGCGTTGCAACAAAGAAGCCTTTGCTAAAGGATCTCTGCCTGTTGTATAGAGCTGTGCATCGGGGTATTCCCTGCTGACAATGGCAAGGGCTTTTAAGGCATGGTGGAAGCCCTTCAAGGGATAATTGCACTGGCTGACAAACAGGCTGTGTTTTTCGCAGGCCTCCAAGGACCATTGCGCCTTGTAAAAGCTGCTGCGCAGGCTTTCATTGCAAAAATGATAGGTTCTGTTGGGATTGCATTGACGAGTGCAGGCAAAATCCCATTGGGTGCGGCCAATCACATGGCGAGCCATTGCCAGCGCTTTCTGCTCCCACACGCCCCGTTTGCGGAAATTCTCACAGCGGCGTTCCAAGCTGCCGTGCTTCAGCCACTCCCCTGCTGTGCGATGGCGCAGCAGCTTACGGGGAAGATTCGCGTAATAGTGATACTCGGCACAAACAGACACCAAGCCTTGCACACTTACAACAGCATTCTCCGCCAATCCCATATCCTCGCAGGCTTGCAGCATGGCGTAGGAATGAGGCAGCTCCGTGCCGAAGATATGAATGACCATTGGTGCAACACTGCTCAGCAGCTCCGAAAAATAGCTCCGCATCCACGGGATCTCCTTTCCTTGTGGGAACAGAAAGCAGGAAACCCTATCCGCATCCTTCCGCACAGGCGCAGAGCCATTATAGGGACAGCAAACACACAGCTCGATTTCGCCGCGTATGCCGCCGTAAATTCCGTCCAACCAGCCGCCCACATTGGGCACAGGCATTTCCAATATCCTTGCGGCAAAAGCAGGAAGAATATTGCATAACCAAAGAATCTTCATGGTCTGTTATCTCCTTCCGGTCCACGAATGCCGGGAGAACTCCGTTTTTCCAACTTTTGTTCCCGTAAAATGGCAAAGCAAAAGCCAATCAGGAAGAAGAAGGTATCCTCGTTCAAATAGCTACCCGATAAAAACAGCTTGAGAAAGCCGCTGCAAATATACGCCAAGAGAACAATCGATGTACCTTCGTTAGTCTCATAGCGACGCACGCAAAAAGTCGCTTTTACAATCAGCACAACAATATAAATAAATAGAAAAGTTCCGAGGATCACACCAAAGTTGATCAACAGCTCCAAAATGATGTTGTGCGCGTACTGGCCACCTGCTACGCGACGATCGGAGTAAATTCCCAAACCCGTCAGAGGATACAGCACAATATACTCTAATACTCGCTCCGCGATTGCGACCCGTCCCTGAGACTCTCCGAAATTGCCGCTTTGCAGCTTATCCAGCACACGCAGACTCAGGCCGAATTCTTCCGCAAACTTGTACAGCCATTCCAGCAAACCGCTGAACAGCAAAACCACAATAATGAGAAAGAAAAGGCTGATAATAAAGATCGGATGCTTCGTCTTCTGGAAAAGGAACAAATAGAGAATGATAAAGGCCAGGAAGCACACCACCACACCTCTCGTTCCCAAGGAAACCAGAACAAAGGCCCCGAGTACGGTCACGGAAATATTGAAAGGATTGGGCCTTTTCAGTGCGTTGCCCGTTACCACACACAGGTGCGGCAAAAACAAGTAGGCAGACCACATATCCCCGTCCGATTGTGCACCTGATGCCAGCGGATGGATCACAAGCTTGTAGGCGGAAAAGGCAATAACCGTGGCAATAGATGCCCAATACATCCAACGATACAAGCGTTGACTCTTTTTTGGCAGAATACTGGCACCGATCAAAAACATGGGCAGTGCTTTTTCGGCAAAGGTCGCAGCATACATGGTATAATACCTCTGATTCAGAGGAAAAATCCAATAATACGCCACATATATCAGTAGGGCAAAAGCAAAAAGCAAGAAATCCCTTACGCACATCCGCCGCAAAAAGGTGTTAAGAGAGAAAAACAGCAGGGTGTAAAACACGATATTCACCATGAAGTCAGCCAAGCCCCACACCTCGGGCAACATCGTCCAAAGTGCCCGTGCATAGTTCACGAGCAGGGATCGACACCAAAGAAAAATCAGAAACAGCTCATAGCAAATCTCATTATTTACATGTTTCTCGAACAAAAGGCTATTTTCCACTGTTCCTCCCCTTCTGCCCACGCCATTATACCTGCCGTCGGACCCTCAAGAATGCAGAATTGCAAATTTTCTCTCGTTTCAGCTCTTTTTGAATACGAAGCTGTGCCGTACAATAACCGACGAGGAAATAGAAAAACGGTTCTAATAAATACGACCCCGAAACCATGAGCTTCAGGTTACAGCCCAGCAGGAGCATCAGCACCAGCGTACTGACCGCATCTTTTCTGCGCCCTGTAAACAAGTAGGTACGAATCACATGCACTGCAATTGCAATGAGAAGAATGGTACCAAAGAAATATCCATGTTGGCTTAAAACTTCAATCAGGATGTTGTGGGAATAATGTCCACCTGACACACTTCTGTCGCCATAGATTCCCAATCCAAAGACAGGATTTCGATTCAGGGCTCCCATGACCGTCTCCTGAATTTCCACACGGCTGGCAGAAACAGTGAAGTTACCTGTCAGATACTTATCGAAGACACGGGTGCTGAGGCCCAAGGTGTCAGCCAGCTTATACACCCAATAAAGCACCGTATATAAAAGGTCGTCGATAAAAATGAACATCAGGGCAACGAGAGCAATGATGCAGAACATGAGGGGCCGTTTTACATTTCGTCCCATAAACAGTACCACGGCAGCAAAGACAATAATGCACAAAACAGGGCCGCGGGAACCCAGCATAAACAGCAGCATGCAACTCAATGTAAAGCTTGACACATTCCACGGGTTCGGCTTCTGCACCATTCGATAAAAAACCAAACAGGCATGCGGCAGCAAATTATAAGAACTGTTCATGTCGCCCGTACTCATAGCAGCATCATCCAAAGGATGCACAACCAGGTGATACAGTGTAAATACAAAAATTGTAACAACAGAGGTCTTGTAAAGAAGATTCAACCGTTGCTCCTGCCGATCAGAACAAAATGCCACGCCGACAAAATACAGCGGCAATCTGCCAAACAGGAAGGACCACATATTTTTACCATAATAATAAGAATTGACCGGATATAGTGCCCAGTGAGAAAAATATACCACCAGTACTGCCATAACCATCAGCAAATCCGTACTGCGCAGGCGTGACATAATGGACCTTAGGGACAGCAAAAAGCAGGTTCCTGTAATCACCGGCAGAATAAAATCCGCCGCGACCGAAATCAAAGGCAGCCTCAGCAAAAGGCCACGCACATAGTCCAGCAGAATTGAATTGCACCAAAGCATGACAACCAATATGGTAAAATAGATTTCGTTATTCTTTTTCTTGATCAGCTTACTTTCTTGCACCAATTCCATCTTCCTTTTTCAAAATATCCGGGTACTCGGCTGTATGTTCCCGATACCCCATTTTTTTCAGAACGCCAAAAAACAGATTCCCCACCGTTAAAACAGCAGAGCTGAGGACACCCTTTTGCAGTGCCTTGCGATAGAGGATGTAATGGTGACGAATCAGCTTCCATTTGCTGCCGCTGGAAATGGATTGCTCCCGCTTGCAGTAGTAGGAAAGGCATTCAGGCAGACGGTGCATATCCGTCTGCTCTGCCGCCTGAAACCACATGGCGTAGTCGTTGTTCTTCTTAATGTCGGCGATCTGTATCAAGCCCACAACCTGTGCATCATACATCACAGTAATGGTGGAGAAATAGCAATAGCAGTAGAGCTTTGCCTTGGTGACACGATCAGGCGCCGTGCAGATGTAGGGCGCAGGTGTTCCATCTGGGTGGATAATACGATAATCCGTATAGGTAAAGGCATATCCGTTCTTTTGCATAAAAGCAAGCTGACGCTCTAACTTCTCGGGCTCCCACAAATCATCGCTGTCCAAAAAGGCAATATAGCGGCCCTTTGCCTCCCGCAGAGCATAGTTCCGACTCACGGCCGCTCCCGAATTTGTCGGATTACGCAGCAGACGGATACGGTTGTCGGAGAAGGAGTCGACCACCTGACAGGTGTTGTCCGTGGAGCAGTCGTCCACAATGAGAAGCTCCCATTGTTCATAGCTTTGCGACAGAATACTCCTGATGCTTTCGGCAATGCAATCCCCCGTATTATACGCAGGCATAATAATCGAAACAAGCTCGTTCATACTCCCAGCAGCTCCCTTGCTTCCTCCTGACGACGGCTATAGGTATCCTCGTCAATTTCCCCTTTTTCCAAGAGGTAATCGCCAAAATCCATGGTAATTTCCACTTCCTCTGCACTTTCCGGGCCACACAGCATCAGCTTCACGGTATCGAAGCAGAGCTTGCAATCGGTGCGGAAGCTCATTTGGGAAATATATTGCAGATCCAATTCCAATTTATTCTCCCATTTCAGTGCATTGCGTCCGTTGACCTGAGCCAAACCGGACAGACCGGGACGGACACTGTGACGACGGCGTTGCTCCTTCGTCATAAAAACCATATCCCGCACAAGCTGGGGACGAGGGCCGATAAAAGACATATCACCCTTCAGCACATTGAAAAGCTCCGGCAGCTCATCCAAAGAGGTGTTCCGCAGAAAGTGCCCATAGGAAGTCAGACGCTCTGCATCAGGCAGAAGATTTCCCTGCGCGTCTCTTGTATTTTTCATGGAACGGAATTTGATTAGATGGAAAATCTTTTCGTGATACCCCGGTCTGGGCTGCACGAAGAAGGGATTTCCTTTCATTTTAATCGCAGTGAGTGCCGTAAGCAGCAGCAATGGCAAAAGTAATAGGGTCAACGCGAACAATGCAACTACAAAATCTAAGCAACGCTTTATGTATTTTCTGTACATCTTTCTCCCCAAACCGATCGCAGTTCTAAGACCGTCGCCGGATTTCCTTTCCCGTTATCGATGTGCTTGTCAACCGACTTTGTGGGTCATCCCCAAAAAAGGGCATAATTTGAGTATTATAAACTTATTCGTCTTATGATACCACTTGACGGGTGCGAAGTCAAGACAAAACTTGCAGCAAAAGGGGGAGCTTTTTAGTAAAAAATGGAATTTTCATAAGAATTGAAGAAAGCTGAAAAGAAATAAATTTTTTTGCAGAATTCCATCGAAAAAGATTGACATTCCTGCCATTTGCGTATATATTCTATAGTTAGAGCTTTTGCATAATACAAGGGCTACTACAAAAGAAATGGGGGAGGATAAATGTCCCATGAGCTGATCCGTTTGACAAACCTTGTCATGGAATTCGACTCGGAACGCATTCTCGATGAAATCAATCTTTACATCAATGACAAGGAATTTCTTACCCTGCTGGGTCCCTCCGGCTGCGGCAAAACTACCACACTTCGTGTCATCGGAGGCTTTTTAACGCCGACTTCCGGCGATGTCCTGTTTGACGGAAAGCGCATCAATGATGTGCCCGCCTATCAACGAAAAATTAACACGGTCTTCCAGCGATACGCCCTGTTCCCGCATTTGGATGTCTATGACAATATCGCCTTCGGTCTGCGTATTGCCAAGCTGCCGGAATCGGAAATCGATGCGCGTGTAACGGAAATGCTGGAAATCGTTTCTCTCAAGGGCTTTGAGAATCGGCCTATCACTTCCCTGTCCGGCGGCCAGCAGCAGCGTGTAGCCATTGCCCGTGCGCTGGTGAACCGTCCCAAGGTGCTGCTGTTGGACGAACCTCTGGGCGCGCTTGATCTGCGCCTGCGGAAGGATATGCAGAATGAGCTGAAGCGTATTCAACAGGCCATGGGCATTACCTTCGTGTATGTCACCCACGACCAGGAAGAAGCTCTCACCATGTCCGATACCATCGTGGTCATGGATAAAGGCAAGATTCAGCAAATCGGCAAGCCCGAGGATATTTACAACGAACCGAAAAATGCCTTCGTTGCCGACTTTATCGGTGAATCCAACATTTTGGACGGTGTGATGCTGGACGACTACAGCGTAAAGTTCTTCGGCCGTACCTTCAAGTGCGTGGACAAGGGCTTTGCAAAGAACGAACCTGTAGATGTGGTCATCCGCCCTGAGGATATCGACATCGTATCTCCCGAAGAAGGCTCTCTCTGCGGTACCGTTACCTCCGTCACCTTCAAGGGTGTGCACTATGATACCATCGTGGACTTCAAGGGCTTTAAATGGCTGATTCAGACCACGGACTTCTGCCCGCAAGGCTCCTATATCGGCATCCGCCTGAATCCCGAGGATATTCATATCATGCACAAGAGCGAATACTCCGGTATGTTCGGTGACTACAGCTCCTATTCTGCGGAATATGACGAAATCGCAGACGCGGAGGGCGGCGAAGATGAAGAGTAGATTTCTTTCCGGCCCTTATGTGCTGTGGATGGTGCTGTTTACCTTAGTTCCCTTGGGCGTTGTGTTCTACTATGCCTTCACGGACAGCGTAACAGGTGCCTTCACCCTCTCCAATTTGAGCAGCATGGTCAACTACTGGCCCATTTTCCTGCGCTCTATTTGGCTGAGCATTTTTGCCACCATTATCTGCCTGATCATTGGCTATCCTGTGGCGTATTTTATTGCACAGTGCAAACCCCGCACCCAGAGATTGTTACAAATGCTGGTCATGCTGCCTATGTGCATGAGCTTCCTGCTGCGCACCCTGGCTTGGGTCGCTCTGCTGGAGGATACGGGCATCATTAACAATCTCGTTATGAAGCTGGGCATGGAGCCCCTGCCCCTGATTCGCAACAACGGTGCTGTGATTTTGGGCATGGTATACAACTATCTGCCCTACATGATCCTGCCCCTTTACACGGTTCTGATGAAGATGGACCGTCGTTTGGTCGAGGCTGCTGAGGATTTGGGCTGCAACGGCCGCCAAATCTTCACCAAGGTGACTCTGCCCCTGTCTGTTCCCGGTATTGTCTCCGGCATTACCATGGTGTTTGTCCCCGCCGTTTCCACCTTCTACATTTCTCAGAAGTTAGGCTCTGCGGACACCATACTCATCGGTGATGTGATTGAAATGCAGTTTAAGAGTGCCTACAACCCCAATTTGGGTGCCGCCCTGTCCCTTGTGCTGATGGTTCTGATTTTTGCCTGCGTGGGAGTCATGAACCGCTTCACGGACAACGATGACGAAAGCATGGTGACGGTATGAGAAAGACGACAAAAGTGATTACCGTTTTGGTCTTTATTTTCCTGTATTTCCCCATGATCGTACTGGCGGTAGCCTCCTTCTCTACCGGCAAGGACATTGCCGTGTTTGAAGGCTTCACCGTTAATCAGTACAAGGAGCTGTTTCGGGACGACGGTCTGCTGTCTTTGCTGAAAAACTCCCTGATCATCTCCGTTTTGTCTACCATATTTGCCACGGTGCTGGGCGCCTTAGCTTCTCTGGGCATTCATCGCAGCAGCGGCCGTCTGCGCAAGGCCATTATGACCATGACCAATATCCCCATGACCAATCCGGATATTGTCACGGGTGTTTCCATGGCACTGCTCTTTGCCTTTGTGGGCGTGATGCTGCGCATCAATGCCGTGCTGGGCTTCTGGACGCTGCTCATTGCCCATATCACCTTCAGCCTGCCTTATATCATCCTCAATGTCATTCCCAAGCTGTCGCAGATGGATCCTGACATGGAGGAGGCGGCATTGGATCTGGGCTGCACACCCCGTCAGGCATTTTTTAAGGTCATCCTGCCGGAAATCACCCCCGGTATCATCTCCGGTGCTCTCATGGCATTTACCATGTCGCTGGACGACTTCGTGATTTCCTACTTTGTCACAGGCTCCGGCTTCGTCACACTGCCTGTAGAAATCTACAGCTATACGAAGAAGCCCATTCATCCCAAGGTCTATGCTCTGTTCACCCTGATTTTCTTGGCTATGCTGGCTCTGATGATCGTGATGAATCTGCTGCAGGCGCGGGATAACCGACGCCGCAAACTGCTGAAAAGGAGGCTGGGACGATGAAAAAGCTCTTCTCCCTCCTTTTGACACTGGTGCTCCTGTGCAATCTGCTTCCCCTGTCGGCGCAGGCTGCCGAGGAAGTGACCATCAATGTCTACAACTGGGGTCAGTACATTGCTGACGGCAGTGACGGCTATATCGATGTCATTGCAGAATTTGAGGCCACCTACCCCAATATCAAGGTCAACTACATGACCTTCGACAGCAACGAAAGCATGTATACCAAGCTCACCTCCGGCGGCTCATCCTTTGATATCATCATCCCTTCGGATTACATGGTGGAAAAGCTCATCGCTGAGGAAATGCTGCTGCCGCTAAACTTCGACAATATTCCCAATTTCCAGTATATTGACGAAGAATTTAAGAATCCCAACTACGACCCGGAGAATATCTACTCCGTCCCCTACACCTGGGGCAGTGTGGGTGTAATTTACAACAGCGCCTTCGTAGACGAGGCAGATGTGGAAGGACAGAGCTGGGATTTGCTGTGGAATGAAAAGTACGCAGGCAAAATTCTCATGTTCGATAATCCCCGTGATGCCTTCGGTATTGCAGAGCTTCGTCTTGGCTACAGCTTGAACACGGAAAATCGTTCTGAGTTGGATGCTGCCGCCGAACTGCTGCGGGAGCAAAAGCCCTTGGTACAGAGCTATGTCATGGACCAGATTTTCGACAAGATGCAGCGTGGCGAGGCATGGATTGCCCCCTACTATGCCGGTGATTATCTGGTAATGGCAGAGGAAAATGAGGATCTGATGTTCTACCGACCTTTAGAGGGCTACAACCTCTTTGTAGATGCCATCTGCATTCCTAAGGGCTCGGAGCATCAGGCAGAAGCCGAGTGCTTCATCAACTTCCTGCTGAGTCCGGAAATCTGCGGCGGTAATTTGGATTATATCGCCTATTCCACCCCCTCAACCGCATCCAAGGATTTTATGGATCCGGAACTGGCCTTTGACCCCATTGCCAACCCCGACCTATCTACGGTGAGCAAGGACAATATGTTCAGCGCACTGTCCCAGGAGGGCACTCAGTATATGAATGCCCTGTGGCTGACGGTCAAGACCGCCGATACGGCGACTACCGTTTACCTGATTCTGACCATCGTTGCCATTGTGCTCGTGGTGTTCCTGTGGCTATTCTTCAAAGTGCGCAAGCGTCAACGCAAGGCCCGCCGCTGTCAGAAGTGGCGCACCAACTAAAACAAAATGCCTCCGAGCTTTGCACTCGGAGGCAATTCTTTATACCGTATATCCTGCCATGTAGGCTTCCTGTTCGGGGGTGAGGGTGTCAATTTTCAACCCTGCGCCCTTGAGCTTCAGGAGAGAAACTGCATCATCGATGGACTTGGGCACTTCGTATACCTGCTTATCCAAATTCTTGCCGTTGTGCAGCATGTATTCCAGAGACAACGCCTGTACTGCGAAGCTGGTATCCATGATTTCGGCGGGATGGCCGTTACCCGATGCCAAATTCACCAAACGCCCCTCTGCCAACAGATTCAGCACCCGTCCGTCGGGCAACTCATAGCCCATGATTTCATTGCGACGCTTAAAGACTCGCACTGCCATTTCTTCCAGCTCCACGCCGTTGACTTCCACATTGAAATGTCCCGCGTTGGATAAGAAGGCATTGTCCTTCATCACGGCGAAATGTCGCTTGCAAATGACATCGCGGCAGCCTGTCGTAGTGACAAAAATATCTCCCAAGGGAGCAGCTTCGTCCATGGGCATGACCTGACAGCCATCCATAGAGGCTTCCAGTGCCTTGATTGCATCGATTTCCGTAACGATCACATTGGCACCCATACCCTTGGCTCGCATGGCCACACCACGACCGCAATAGCCATAGCCTGCCACGACCACGGTTTTGCCTGCTACCAACAGGTTTGTGGTGTGCATAATAGCATCCCAAACAGACTGACCCGTGCCGTACTTGTTGTCGTAGTAGTGCTTGCACTTAGCATCATTTACATTCATCATGGGGAAGGGCAGCACGCCCGCCTTGGCTCTTGCGTGGAGGCGGTGAATACCGGTAGTGGTTTCCTCTGCACCGCCGATGATATTCACACCCAAATGGGCATAGTCACCGCTGAGCAAGTCCAACAGGTCGCCGCCGTCGTCGATAATCAGGTCGGGCTTGCAGGACAGGGCTTCCACCAGCAGTTCCTTGTATTCCTCGGCATTGACGGCGTGCATGGCATAGGTCTCCACGCCCATAGAGGCCAAGCCCGCCGCTACATCGTCTTGGGTAGACAGAGGATTGCAGCCCGTTGCATGCACCTCTGCACCGCCTGCCGCAAGGCAGAGTGCTAAAAATGCGGTCTTAGCTTCCATATGGATGGACATGGTGATCCTTTTACCCGCAAAGGGCTTTTCCTTCTCGAAGCGCTCCCGAATGGCGACCAGTGCGGGCATAAAATCCCGCACCCATTCAATTTTCATCCGGCCATAGGAAGCCAGCTCCATATCTCTTACATGGCTCATATGTATACCTCCAAAATTTTTCATTATCATATCACAAACAGATATTTTTTGCAATAGGGTCAAAATTCATTCTTTGTTTATGGACAAACAGGAGATTTTTGGGTATAATGGTGACAATACACAAGGAGGGATTTTATGCTCAAGCAATACCACCGATTTTTACAACGAAACCGCAACAGAGGCATCTCTAATCTGATGCTCTATCTGTGTTTGGCCAATGCCGTCATGTATCTTTACATTTTATTCACGCAGGATCTTCGACCTGTGGACTTTATGCAGTTTGATGCGCATGCGATCATGCAAGGCGAGGTCTGGCGGCTGTTCACATGGATTTTTACCCGTGGTGCAAATTTTGTAGGAGAACCCTTGGGAATTCTCTATATATTCTTTTATGTGACCTTCAACCGTTGGCTGGGAAGCGTGCTGGAGAGTGTTTGGGGAACTCTGCGTCTAAATCTGTACTACTTCGGCGGAGCCCTTATTACAGTTTTAGGTGCAATGGTGATTTGGTGGGTGGCAAGACTCCCTGTATCCATATCTGCCTATTTTTTGGAGCTTTCCCTGTTCCTTGCCGTGGCGACCCTGATCCCCGAGGAACGCATTCTGCTCTTTGGTGTATTTCCCATTAAGATGCGCTGGATGGCCTACTTAAATGTTGGCTTGATTGCCTTGAGCATTCTGCGCACTGTCACCGTCTTTGGCGGCTTCCTCACGGGTAAGATTTTGTTAATGATTACCTATGCTCCCCTGATTTCCCTGCTGAACTATGCCCTGAATTTTGGCCGGGACATAGCAAATCTTTTACCGAGACACAGAAGCTTCCAACAGCGCAAGCGACACAACGAATTTAAGAGAGCAGCACAGCCCAATCCCGATTGGGCGAAGAACTACCGCAGCAGCACAGGCGAACGCCCCTATCGCCACAAATGCACCGTTTGCGGCCGTACGGACACGGAAAATCCGGGTTTAGAGTTCCGCTACTGCTCCCGTTGTAAGGGCTATTTCTGCTACTGTATCGACCATATCAATCAGCACACCCATGTAGAATAACGACAGCAAAGAAACCTCTGATTTCATTGCGGCAGCTTTCGCAGTGAAATCAGAGGTTATCTTAAACTTCAATATCAATCTCTGTTGTACAGATCTCTTGTGTAGACCTTGTGACGAATATCTTCGATGTCCTTTGAGAGTCGATTGGTAACAACCACATCAGACATTTGCTTAAATTCATCCATGTCCTTAATGACCTTGAATCCCGCAAAATAATCCGTTTTCAATGTCGGTTCATACACCACAACCGTAACACCCTTGTTTCTCAGGCGATTCATAACACCGATGATACTGCTTTGCCTGAAGTTGTCGCTATCCGTTTTCATCGCAAGGCGGAAGGCTCCGACCACCGCATTGGCAGGATTTTGGGCAAACTCCTTTGCCTTACTGAGAATTTGGTTTGCAATAAAGTCTTTTCTTGTGCTGTTAGCCTGAACGATGGCCTCAATCAAATTTTCAGGGACATCTTCATAATTCGCTAATAGTTGCTTGGTGTCCTTAGGCAGACAATATCCCCCATATCCAAAGGAAGGATTGTTGTAATGCTCACCAATTCGGGGATCCAGGCAGACGCCCCGAATAATATCGCCGGTATGCAAACCCTTCATTTCTGCATAGGTGTCCAGCTCGTTGAAATAGCTCACGCGCAGAGCCAAATAGGTATTGGCAAACAGCTTTACAGCCTCTGACTCGGTTAAACCGATTACCAAAGATTCGATTTCGGTCTTTTTTGCCCCCTGCTTCAACAGCTGAATAAAATCATTCGCAACCTGCACTTCGTCTTCGTTTTCGACATTTGCGCCAACGATAATTCTGGAAGGATATAAATTGTCGTATAATGCCCATCCCTCTCTCAGAAATTCGGGGCTGAAATAAATGTTGGAGCAGTTCATTCTCTCTCTAATATGTTTTGTAAAACCGACAGGAATGGTTGATTTAATCATAATATTCGCCTTGGGATTGACGGACAAAACCTCATCAATGACAGACTCTACTGCGGAGGTATCGAAAAAGTTTAACTCACTATCATAATTAGTGGGTGTGGCTACGATCACATATTCCGCATTTTTATAGGCAGAAGCCGCATCCGTCGTCGCTACAAGATCCAATTCCTGATTGGCAAATGCCTCCTCGATCCCCTTGTCACAAATGGGCGACTTGCGGCGATTCACCATTTCGACTTTTTGAGGAACTATATCAAGCGCAATTACGCTGTTATGTTGAGCCAGCAGCGTAGCCATAGATAGTCCAACATATCCCGTACCGACTACAACAATCTTTTTCTTTGCATGTTCCATGATTCTGTCCTCACTTTTTATCCATTATGCAACTATCATACCCCAATAGATAGCAAATGTCAATATCTCGTAGAAAAACCATGGGCATCATTTAGCCAAAGGAGACTATACAATATGCGCCACTTGATTTGCGGTGTTTCCGTGCTCTTGGCTTTGCTGATACTGTTAAGTATCCACATTGCGCCCCTTGACAAAGCTCCATTGGTTCCGTCTGTAACCAACGGTGATTTGTTTTTCGATTTTACCAATGACGAAAGCATTTCCGACTGGCAGGGATTTGGTGCCGATCTCACCATGAACAACACTGCCGACTGTGCATCCGACGGACGGATGCTGGCTTCCGGCACGCTTACGCTGACCTCTGAAAATAAAACCCTCCATGTGCAAACAACTGGTTTGCAATATACCGGAAACAAAGACGATACCTATGCCGAGATCCGCGTGAAGGCTGACGGTTTTAACGGAAGCAAAGAAGGCACTGTAACGATTTACCCCTGCAAAGAGGACGGTTCTTCCTATGTTGAGGATTCCTGCCTAACTGCCAATGTTTCGCAAGCGGAATTGACAGCAGGCGATTATGTGACCCTTCGCTTCACCAATGCGACCCAGTTTGCGAAATGGCAAAGCTTGCGTGCCATACACAATATTGCCATCGTGTTTCGTTATGACGGAATAAAATCAACACATAGCCTAAGCTACGATTACATCTACATCGGCTCAGAACGGCAGAATCATGTGATGATGGACTTTGCACAGGACAGCCCTGTCAACACCGCTTCCCACTGGACGATTCGCTCCACTGCCCACAGCCGTCATAATACCACTGGTGTGTCTACAAAAGATGGCTGTCTCTACGGCACAACATCGTTGGACGATCAGACCTGTGGTTATTCTTTTGTTACAGCCGAAAATCAGTTTCTCTACACCGTAAAGAGCGGCGATATTGTCAAGCTGAGAGTGAAATTGAGCCGTAATGCGGCAAAAGGCGGATCTCTGCAAGAGATGCGCATCGCCATGGGCGTTGGTGGCACAGGCTACTGGCCCGGCTATAAGGGCACCGTTTTGAGCATTCCGCAATTACAGATTGACGGTCTTTATCACGAATACACCGTAAAAATACCCAACAACTCCAACATAATCGGTAAGCCTTTGCGCTCCTTCTGCTATGGTTTTGTTGGCAGGGGCGGCTATACCTTAGATTTTGAAATTGACTATATCTATGTAGGCTCCGAGATCAATTTTAGTGCCTACACAGGCCGCAGTACCGTCGTTGATGCGCCAACACCCGCCCATGATGATGTGCAAACCATTGACAATTCCCTTATTTCCTTCCGTTTGTTCAACTACAATTACCGCATCAATGACAACTCCCCTACCGTTGCGGTATTGGAGTCCTTCTTCCCTTTCCATGACGAAAACACGGACGACAGTGCATTCCGGTTCTACGAAACAAGCGATTCTACAGTCATGCCCTATCTGTCGAGGGACGGTTGCCCTATGTTAAACAACGGTGTCAATCTGAGCTGTTTATTTGGTGGATCGGATGCTGTTGGTGTTCACAGCTACACCCCCGCTAACTCCCTGCTGTCCTTTGACGGCGAAACCTACAGCTACGACAGCACCAAGCATACTGTTGATTATGACACCGCAACTGACTTGTTCTATGTCCGCAGCAATGCAGGTGACGGCTTTACCCCCTTTAGCTATGGAAAGGAAATTGACAACTGGTTTGGCTTTACCATGGAAATGAACTTTGTGCAGACAAGCAAGGATGCCGTGCTGAAGCTGAGCTGCATAGACGATGCCTGGGTCTTTATCGACGGTGTCTTGGTGCTGGATTTAGGTGGCAGCAAGGTCTGCAAAACGGGTTCTATCCGTTTTAAAAATGGCGAAATCGTCGCCGCCGCAGGAGATAAGAGCCAAAAACACAGTCTTTTACAGCGGTATCAAGCCGCAGGACGACAGGCTGTAACAGCCTGGAACGGCAGTACCTTTGCCGAGGGCAGTGTTCACACCCTGAAAATCTTCTTTTTGGAACGCAGCACCAAGGGAACGCAGTGCCAGCTTTCCTTTAACCTCTCCCCGATTGCCTCCGCTGATCGCCATGAATTTATCCCAGTCTCAAGTGGCGCAATGCTTTCCATCAATCAAAAGCAGAGCAACGATGTCATGCAGCTCTGGGACAAACAGGTGTCAAGCAGCAAATACGACGACCATAGTTTCCGTTTAAACTACGATGTGCAGATCAACGGACACAGCTATCGGATGGGCGATACTGCCAAGTACAACGACAACGCCCCCGTTACAGCCTTCATTGAATTATACGACCCTGACAGAAACGCCATCGGCACTGTGGATCTCGTGGGAGCCAACGGTGTAGCGGTTTTCAGCGCAAGCATCACGGACAGTTACGCCTACTTGGAAATTCCCATAACAGCAGAACAACCCTATTACTATGTCAGAGTAACCTCTGCCGGCAAACAGCACATCACTTCTCCGCCCATTAGACTGGAGAAGTGCAGCAGCCACTCCCCTATTGTCGATGCAGCCGTTGCTCCATCTTGTACCGATGACGGTAAGACAGAGGGAAGCCATTGTTCCCGTTGCTACGCTATCCTTGTGGCGCAAAACAGCATTCCCGCTGTGGGGCACAGAGAAACCTACATCAACAATGGTGCTGACCACAGCTTGGGCTGTAAAGCATGTGAATACAGTGTATCGGAAACGCACAGCTTTACAAACGCGGTCTGCATTTGCGGCGCAGTAGAAGTCATGGTTTCGATTTTGGACGAAGGGATCCACATTCGCCATGCTCTGAATCTGGCAAGCAGCATTGCTCTCAACTATGCCGTTGCAGTGTCTGAACTGAGGGATTATGAGAGCTTTTATCTGCAATGCGTCCTGCCCGAATTTGAAGGAAATGTACAGATTGGCACACACACAGTGGAAATCCAGCCTGTTTTGAGCGGAAATTATTACTACTTCCCTCTTACAGGTCTATCCGCCGTACGGATGAATGACACAGTGCAGGCAACGGTATTTATGATGAAGAATGGCATTTCCTACTGCTCTGTCGTCGATCACTACAGCATTGCCGACTACGCCTACGCTATCCTGAACAACGCAAAGGCAGAGGATTCTCTGAAAATTCTCTGCGCAGACCTTCTCCGCTATGGCTCCGAAGCCCAGTTCTTCAAAGGCTACAGGACCGATGCGCCTGTGGATGCAAAAATGACTGCTGTGCATCGTACATACCTCAGTGACACAAGCATCCTCCAATTCCATGGCACGGATGCGCTTTTGGGAGATGCGCGCACGCCTGCTGTTACATGGGTTGGTAAGGCACTTTCCCTTGACTCTAAGGTGGGTATCAAACTTGTCTTTGACGCTAAGGGATACGACCCGGAACAGCTTACTGTAAAGCTACGCTATCGGGACTATTTAGGTACAGTGCGAACCATTCTCCTGACAAATCCCACGGTTTACAACGCCTCAGCAGGCTATTATGCAGTAACCTGTTACGATTTAGCCGCAGCCGAGCTACGGACTGTTATCACTGCGGCGATTTACAAAGGCGAGCAACAGATTAGCGAAAGCCTGCAATACAGTGCCGAAAGTTACGCAGCCAAAACAGACGGAACCGCACTGGAGTCTTTGTGCAAAGCCCTGTTTGCCTACAGTGACAGTGCCTATTCCTACTTCACAAAGTAATTGGGGCCGTCTCATACTATTATTCAATGAAAAGTAGACAACTTTTCATTGAATAACAGTATTAATAAATATTTGTTTTCGGGGCTGTTTCATTCATTTTGAAACAGCCCATCATTCTGTAAGGAAAAACGGGCGGCCATCGGCCGTCCGTTTGGGGTATAAAGGATT